>SCUY01000206.1 GCA_004322525.1 Lysobacter sp.
TGAAATGGACTTCGATGCGCGCGACCACGTGGAGCTCGGCGCGCGCAATGGCTGGCTCGACGGCGACACCGCCGCGAAGCTCTCCGGCGCACGGTTCACCGTGCTGCGCGGCCCGCTGGCACGCCTGCATCGCGCGCTGGCGCAGTTCATGCTCGACCTGCACACCGGCGAGCACGGCTACATGGAAGTCAACGTCCCGCTCCTGGTGAACGCCGACTCCATGCGCGGCACGGGCCAGCTGCCGAAGTTCGAGGATGATCTGTTCGCCACTGTGCTCGGCGAATCCAAGCGTTATCTCATCCCCACCTCCGAGGTGCCGCTGACCAACATCGTGCGCGACGAGATCATCGACGACGGGCAACTGCCTCTGCGCATGACCGCGCATTCGATGTGCTTCCGCGCCGAGGCCGGCAGCCACGGGCGCGACACGCGCGGCATGATCCGCCAGCACCAGTTCGAGAAAGTCGAGCTCGTGTCCATCGCGCGCCCGGAGGAGAGCGATGCCGAACACGAGCGCATGACGCGCTGCGCCGAAGTCGTCCTCGAGCGGCTGGAGCTGCCCTATCGCCGCATGCTGCTGTGCACGGGAGACATGGGTTTCTCGGCCTCGAAGACATTCGATCTCGAAGTGTGGCTGCCGTCGCAGGCGGCATATCGGGAGATCTCGTCGTGCTCCAACTGCGACGCCTTCCAGGCGCGGCGGATGCAGGCGCGCTGGCGCAATCCCGCGACCGGCAAGCCCGAGCCGGTGCATACGCTCAACGGCTCCGGTGTCGCTGTCGGCCGCGCGCTGATCGCGGTCATGGAGAACTACCAGCAGGCCGATGGCAGTATCGTCGTGCCCGACGCGCTTCGCCCGTACATGGGTGGCGTCGACGTCCTGCGCTAGGACTCAGGCTCCGCCTGGCAGCGGGCATGGCGCGCTGATCCTGCCGGTGAAAAGGCCCGCGGGGGTGACGAATGGCGGAACGCCCACGTCGCCGGTGGTTCCAGGCCACTGCGCCGCGCCCGCACCGGGGGCCGATTCGTCCGTGTCCGGATCCCCCTCCCGGGCCGCCGGCTGTGCGGGCGCGGCATCGCCGCCGCTCTCCGTCCATGGCGCGCACGTATAGAATAAAGGTGCTTAAATTCCATCGAATGTTGCGAATACGGAATTATCGTCATGAACGATCTCAATGATCTGTATTACTTCGCGGCAGTGGTAGAGCACTCCGGGTTCGCGGCAGCCGAGCGCGCGCTGGGCATCCCCAAATCGCGCCTGAGCCGCCGCATCAGCCAGCTGGAGACCGAACTGGGCGTGCGGCTGCTGCAGCGTTCGACGCGCCGCTTCGCGGTGACCGACGTGGGGCAGGGCGTGTACCGCCACGCGCAGTCGATGCTCGCGGAGGCACAAGCCGCGCGCGAAGTCGTGGATCGCCTGAGCGCGGAACCACGTGGTGTGGTGCGGGTGAGCGTGCCGGTCGGTATAGCGCAGCAGCACATGCCGCGGTTGTTGCCGGAATTCCTCGCGCGCTATCCGCAGGTGCGCGTGCAGATGCACATCAGCAACCGGCGCGTTGACGTGATCAACGAGGGTTTCGACATCGCACTGCGCGTGCGCACGCGGCTCGATGACGACGGCAGCCTGGTGATGCGCAGCTTCGGCCAGATCCAGGAGTTGCTGGTCGCGAGCCCGAACTACCTCAAGCGCATGGGGCGGCCGACGTCGCCGGACGAACTTGCCGCGCACGTCACCATGAGCATGAGCGAGGACGAGGCGCGCCAGCGCTGGGAACTGCATGGCCCCAACGGCGGTATGAAGCGCGTGGAACTGAAGCCGCGGATCATGGGCTTCGATTTTCCCATGCTGATGCAGCTGGCCAAGCAGGGCATTGGCGTGACACTGCTTCCGGAGACCATCTGCGGCGAAGCGGTGCGCAGTGGCGAACTGGAGGTGGTGCTGCCGGAGTGGCGCCTTCCGCAAGGCATATTCCACGCGGTGTTCGCCTCGCGGCGCGGCATGCTGCCGGCAGTGCGCGCCTTCATCGACCACCTCGCCGAGCGCGCGCCCGCGTTGGTCGAAGCCGCGCGCCTGCAGTGTTCGGAGATCCACGGCCGCCCCTGTGTGGAGGACATCACCTCTACACCCGGCGCGGTCGCGGACACGGTTTCCGCCTGAGCCCATGCGACAATCCACGGCCCGGAGAGATGGCCGAGTGGTTTAAGGCAGCGGTCTTGAAAACCGCCGAAGGGTCAAACCTTCCGTGGGTTCGAATCCCACTCTCTCCGCCATTTTCATGGCCTGCGCGCTTGGCCTGCGATGCGGCTTAAACCCTTTCCGGCAGCGGCGCATCCCACAGGTATGCTCACCGCCGTGCTCGAGGTACTTCCCGCTGCGGACAGCCCGATGGTCAATGATGATCACGTGCTGGTGGACGGCGCGCGTAGCGGAAGCGTAGTCGCGTTCGAGAGCCTGTATCGCCGGCATGTCGCGCGCGTGCATGGCGTCGTATCCCGGCTTGTCGGTGGCCAGGGAACGCGGGCGGAAGACCTGACCCAGGAAACCTTCGTCCGGGCCTGGCAGTCGCTTTCCACCTTCCGCAATGATGCGCACTTCGGCACGTGGCTCCATCGGCTGGCGGTCAATACGGCACTGATGGAACTGCGCCGGCGCAAGGTGCGCGTGCACGACGAGGGCGACGATACGCGCCTTGATTCGGTGGGATCGGCCGATTCTGCCGGCCATGCGACGGCGCTGCGCCTGGATCTCGGCCGCGCCGTCGCAAGCCTTCCGCCGCGGGCACGGGCGGTGCTGGTGCTGTACGACGTCGAAGGCTGGAAGCATGAAGAGATTGCCGCGGAACTGGGAATGGCCGTCGGCAGCTCGAAGGCGCAACTGCATCGTGCGCGCGGCCTGCTGCGCGCCCGGCTAGGAGAAACGGCATGAATGACCGGGACAACGACCCTCTGGAGCCGGCGCCCTTGCCTGACGCCCTGCGCTGGCGCTTGCGCGGGCTGAGGCAGGAGGCACTGCCGGCTGTCGATCTGTGGGACGGCATCCGGGACAGGATCGGGCAAACCCCTCGCCGCCACCGAAAACCCTGGGCCTGGATGGCGCTCGCCGCGAGCCTTGTACTGGCGATCGGGCTGGGTAGGTCATTGCGGCCGGCCGATCCGGTGACCGAACAGCGCACGGTCGTCATGCGCGAGGCAGGAGCCTTGTCGGAGGCGTATCGCCGGGCCTTGGGGCAGATCCCGCCGATGCCTGCGGCCGCGCCGCTCGCCCCGGCCATCCGCGAGCTCGACCGCAGCACCGGGGAGATCCGGCATGCCCTGGCTCGTGACCCTGATTCGCGGCTGCTTCTGGAGCAGTTGCAACGCACCTATGCACGCCGGCTCGCGCTCTCCCGGCGTGCGCTCTATGGTTGATCCGGAGATACGACACATGATTTCCCCGCGCCGCTTGCTCTTCGCCCTGATGTTTCCGCTGCTCACGCTGGCGGGATTGACCGCACGGGCGGCGACACCGATCGACGAGACACGCGCGCTGGATCCGCGTGGCCGGATAGAGATCGAGAACGTCAAGGGCGTGATCGACGTACGCGCCTGGGATCGCGATGAAGTGCGCATCGAGGGCAGCCTGGGCAAGGGCGCCGAACGTCTGGAGGTAAAGGGAGATCGTGGCCGCCTCGAAGTGCGCGTGAAATACCCGGCGCGAAGTGGGTTCCGGCTCCCGTTCGGCAACCTGTCCACCGGGAGCGTACCGGTCGAGCCGAGCGTGCTGCGGTTGCTGGTGCCCTTGCGCGCCGACCTCGACATTTCCGCCGTCTCCGCCGATATCACCGTCTGGGGCGTGGCGCCCGCCTCGCTGAAGATCGAGAACGTGAGCGGGCGAACGACTGTCGCAGCGGCGCCACAGCGGCTCGAACTCGACAGTGTGAGTGGCGACGCCGACCTGACCATCAACCGCGGTGACATCGATGCGCAGAGCGTCAGCGGTGACATCCATCTGAGCGGGCGTCTGGGCGATGAGGTAGCGCTCGAGTCGGTGTCGGGCGATGTCGTCGTGCGCGTGGCCGACACACCACTGAGACGGTTCGAAGGCACCACTGTGTCCGGCGATATCGATGTTTCCACGCCGCTGGCAGTGAATGCGCGGCTCACGATGGAGTCGGTGAGTGGCGATATCGCCCTTCGGCTACCGCGCCAGGTGTCGGCTGAAGTGCGAGCGGAAAGTTTCAGCGGGCATCTCTCGGCGCCCGGCGCGACTGTGCAGCGGCCGGAGCATGGCCCCGGATCGAGCCTTCGCCAACGCTACGGCGACGGCAAGGCGGAAGTCTCGATGGAGACGTTCTCGGGCGACGCACGCCTGCTTCTGGACTGACCACACGCCCGGTTGCGCCCGTGGTCGGGCCT
>SCUY01000207.1 GCA_004322525.1 Lysobacter sp.
CCGTTGCCAGTCATCGAGCGGCTCGCCGTTTCCGCTGACCGTGGCATGCGCCACCATCTGCAGCATGCGGTCGCGGATTTCGCGCTGGAAGCCGCTCATCACGGCGAGCGTAGTGATCAGCGCCGCGACACCCAGGGCGATGCCCAGGATCGACGCCAGGGAGATGAAGGAAATAAAACCGTTCCGGCGCTTCGCGCGCAGGTAACGCAGGCCGATGGCCACGGGGAGGGGTCTGAACATGCGTCGTCGGCTTCCGGGGGCGGCTATCGTGCCACTGCTGGTGTATCCGCGGTGACGCGGTGGCCGATACACCACAGCCTCAGTTCACGCCGGGTCGGTGCGTCCACCACGTCGGGCCATGCGGCCCAGCGCCGCGCGCGTCCATCCACCCACCAGGTGATCCACGTCAACGGGCCCTTCAGCACGATGTGAGGCGCATCGACCCGGATGGCGTCGATCTCGAGGGAGCCGTCGGCGCGGAAGCAGAAAACGGCGTGGCCACTGCCCAGTTCCCGCCAGGCCAGCTGCAGGGCACGGGCCATGGCCGCGATCGACAGCAGCACGGACGGCGTGCGCTCAAGGGCGCTCAACGCCACCGAAGCTGTACCCAGCACGCCTAATCCCAGAAGGCAGCCGGCCAGCATTCGAGACGGCCTGCGCTCAATGCGGCAGACGGGCAATGGTATGGACGAGATCGTCGAGTGCGGCATCGCCGAGGGGTTCCTGACCGAGGAAGGCGCGCCAGAGCTTATCGTCCTCGCACGCCAGCAGGCGTCGGAAATTATCCCGCGTCGGTTCGGAAAGAGCCGGCCAGCATCGATCGAGATATCGCTCCAGCAACTGGTCGAGCTCACGCATACCGCGACGGCACTGCCAAGCGAGCGCCTTGCGTTCGGCCTCATCGTCCGTCATGCGTTCAACAGGCCCGCGGCGAGGTAGGCCCACAGGGCCCACAGCACGAATCCGCCCGCGGCGTAAGCGTAGAACCGATGCATCACACGGTTGTAGGTGACGTGGATGGCACTGTGGGCGATACGGAGAATCACGAATACCCAGGCGAGCCCCAGGCTCACTGCATCAACCCGCCCCATGTACGCGGCGGCCAGTACCGCAACATAGAACAGCACCGGCAACTCGAACAGGTTGCGGAAGTTGTCGGCGGCACGGCTGTCGGTGAGCAGCGCAGCGGCCTGCGCGGCAGTCGCGACCTTCTGGGGATGGATGCGTTCGCGTTTCATTTGCCCCAGACGCATGAAGAACATGCGCCCCCAGACCACGAAGGTGAGCAGCGCCATCACCACTAGCGGCAGGAAGATCGACCGTGAATCCATCAACAGGCTCCTGTTTCACCGCGGACCGCGGATGAGGTTGCGATCTTTCGGTGGAAGCTCAAGCGCGCAGGCCCGTTCATTAGGTGGCTATCGACACAACCTCCGAAGCCGGCAAACAGTGGCGCCGGAAATGACGCCTAATCAGATCCGGCGCGCCAGCATCAGCTTCTTGATCTCGCCGATCGCGCGCGCGGGGTTCAGGCCCTTGGGGCAGGTGCGCGCGCAGTTCATGATGGTGTGGCAGCGATACAGCTTGAACGGATCTTCCAGATCGTCGAGGCGGGCGCCGGTATCTTCGTCGCGGGAATCGACGATCCAGCGATACGCCTGCAGCAACACCGCCGGGCCCAGGTAGCGGTCACCGTTCCACCAGTAGCTCGGGCAACTGGTCGAGCAGCAGGCACAAAGGATGCATTCGTACAGGCCATCGAGCTTCTTTCGATCCTCGGGCGACTGCAAACGCTCGCGATCGGACGGCGTGGGGCTCTGCGTGCGAAGCCATGGCTTGATGGATGCGTACTGCGCATAGAAATGCGTGAGATCCGGAACCAGATCCTTGATCACCGGCATGTGCGGCAGCGGGTAGATCGCGACCTCTCCCTGGCGACAGTCCTCGATCGCCCTGGTGCAGGCGAGCGTGTTCGTGCCGTCGATGTTCATCGCGCATGAGCCGCAGATGCCTTCGCGGCAGGAGCGGCGGAATGTCAATGTGGGGTCGATCTCGTTCTTGATCTTGATCAGCGCATCGAGAACCATCGGCCCACAGCTGGCGAGGTCGACTTCATACGTATCGACGGTGGGGTTGCGGCCGTCGTCCGGGTTCCAGCGGTAGACCTTGAAGACTCGGGGCTGCTTCGCGCCGGCAGCGGCGAAGTGGCGGCCCTTCTGGATCTTCGAGTTCTTCGGGAGGGTGAATTCGGCCATGTCGTTGTCCGGGAATCGGAAATGGGGGGCGGGAACCGGAAGGGCGGATCGAGGGTTTCGACTCCATCCCAACTCCCATTCCCGGCCTTCAATACACGCGTTTCTTCGGCGGAACCGGCGTGATGTCGTTGGTGAGCGTGTAGGCATGAACCGGTCGGTAGTCGATGCGTGTATTGCCGCTCGCATCCACCCAGCACAACGTGTGTTTCATCCAGTTGATGTCGTCGCGCTCCGGATAGTCCTCGCGCGCGTGGGCGCCGCGCGATTCCGTGCGGTTTTCAGCCGAGACGATGGTGGCGAGCGCCTGCACAAGGAGATTCGACAGTTCCATCGTCTCGATCAGGTCCGAGTTCCAGACCAGCGAACGGTCGGTCACGCGCACGTCCTCGAAGGACGCCACGATGTCGCGCATCTTGTTCGCGCCATCTGCCAGCGTTTCGCCAGTGCGGAAAACCGCGGCATCGGCCTGCATCGTGCGCTGCATGCGGTCGCGGATCACCGGGGTCGGTGTGCCTCCGTTCGCATTGCGCAGCTTATCGAGGTGCGCGAGCGCCGGGTCGCATGCATCGCCCGCGAGCGGCGCATGCGCCATGTCGCGCCCGATCGTCTCCGCGCAACGATTGGCGACTGCGCGGCCGAACACCACGAGGTCGAGCAGCGAGTTCGAACCGAGGCGGTTCGCGCCGTGCACCGATACGCAGGCGGCCTCGCCGATCGCGTACAGGCCGGGCACCACCGCATCCGGATTGCCTGAGCGGAGCTGCACCACTTCGCCGTGATAGTTGGTCGGAATGCCGCCCATGTTGTAGTGGACGGTCGGGATGACGGGAATCGGCTGCTTCTCGACATCCACGCCCGCGAAAATGCGCGCGGATTCGGCGATGCCGGGCAGCTTCTCGTGGATCACCTCCGGGCCGAGGTGCGTCAGGTCGAGCAGGATGTGGTCCTGGTGTTCGCCGACGCCGCGGCCTTCGCGGATTTCCATCGTCATCGCGCGGCTGACCATGTCGCGCGGTGCAAGGTCTTTCACGCTCGGCGCATAGCGCTCCATGAAGCGCTCGCCATTGCTGTTGCGCAGGATGCCGCCCTCGCCCCGCACGCCTTCGGTGATCAGGCAGCCGGCGCCGTAGATGCCGGTCGGATGGAACTGCACGAATTCCATGTCCTGCATGCCGAGGCCGGCGCGCAGCACCATGCCACCGCCGTCGCCGGTGCAGGTGTGCGCGGACGTCGCCGAGAAGTAGGCGCGGCCGTAGCCGCCGGTCGCGAGCACGGTGCCGTGCGCGCGGAACAGGTGCAGCGTGCCGCTGGCCATGTCGAGCGCGAGCACGCCGCGGCAGCTGCCATCGGCATCCATGATCAGGTCGAGCGCGAAGTACTCGATGAAGAACTGCGCGTCGTGCGCGAGCGACTGCTGGTACAGCGTGTGCAGGATCGCGTGACCGGTGCGGTCTGCCGCGGCGCAGGTGCGCTGCGCGGGTGGGCCTTCGCCGAAGCGCGTGGTCATCCCGCCGAACGGGCGCTGGTAGATGCGGCCGTCCTCGGTGCGCGAGAACGGCACGCCGTAGTGCTCGAGTTCGACGATCGCCGGGATCGCCTCGCGGCACATGTATTCGATCGCGTCCTGGTCGCCCAGCCAGTCGCTGCCCTTCACCGTGTCGAAGAAGTGGTAGCGCCAGTCATCCTCGCCCATGTTGGCGAGCGCGGCGGCGACACCGCCTTGTGCGGCGACCGTGTGCGAGCGCGTCGGAAAGACCTTGGTGATGCAGGCGGTCTTCAGGCCCTTCTGCGCGAGCCCGAACGTGGCCCGAAGGCCGGCACCGCCGGCACCGACGACGACCATGTCGAACGTGTGTTCCTGGATCTGGTAGGCAGCAGGCATCGAAAAATCCGGTCAGGGGCCGAGCATGACGCGTACGACGGCGAGGACGCTGGCAAGGCCCGCGATCCAGCAGGCGAACACAACGAACAATTGCAGCACGGTGTAACGGCCTGCGGTATGCACGTAGTCCTCGATGATCACCTGCAGGCCGAGCTTGGCATGCCAGAAATTGGCGATCAGGAAGGCGATCAGCAGCGTCGCGTTGACCGGGTGGCCGACGCGCGCGCGCACTGTCGCGAAATCCGAACCGATCAGCGAAAGGACGAGCCCGACGACGTACAGGGTCAGGAACACCAGTGCGATCGCAGTGACACGTTGGGTGAGGAAGTGGCCGGTACCATCCTTCGCCGAGCCCAGGCCGCGTGCGACTTTGAGTGGGTGGCGGAGGTTTGGCGGGCGTGCGCCATGGTTCGGCGTACTCATGCGCCCCTCCATTGCATGACCGCAATGATCCAGACCAGCGCGGTCAGCAGCAGGCTGCCGATGATCGACATCCAGGCGCTCTTGACGAACGACGGCACCGCCACTGCGATGCCTGCGTCCTGCAGCAAATGACGGATGCCGTTGAGCAGATGGTAGGCCAGCGCCCACGTCCAGCCGAACAGGATGATGAACCCGACCGGCGAACGCGCGAAGCCGCTGAAGGTGGACCACTGATCGACGCCGGCGGCTAGCGCGATGAAACCCCAGGCCACCAGCAGGCTGCCGAGCGAAAGGATCACGCCAGTCGCGCGATGCAGGATGGATGTGACCATCTGCACCTGCCAGCGGTAGACCTGCAGGTGCGGGGACAACGGCCGTTCGCGGTACGCCATGGAATGAGGTCTCGTTCAGTGCGGCGGCGCCGCGGAAGGCCAAGCAGGCGACGCTAGAAATCGATGCAGCGACCGCCCTTTTCCCAGTCTCCATAGCGCGTGGGCTCGGGTCCGGGCCGGCCACCGATCTCGCGCACAGGCGGCGAGGGCGTTGTCGAGGCGGGTGCGGGCACCGGGTTTTCCGGTATATCCGACGAAGGCGCAGGGGTGGTGTGGCCTATCATTCCAGTCGGAAAGCTTAAGTCCGGACCCCATGTCTGACAACCCGCAGTACGGCGCGACGACCGATTTTGCCCTGCCGGAGATACGCGTCCTCGCGCTCACCGGGAGCGACGCGGTGGGTTTCGCGCAGTCGCAGTTCATGAATGACGTCGGCTCGCTTGGTGACGGGCAGTGGCAATGGAGCGGCTGGCTCGACGCGAAAGGACGCGTGCAGGCCTTCTTCGCGCTGCTCCGTCTCGAACCGCAGGCCCTCTGGCTGGTGACGGCACAGGACCCGGAGCCGATGCTCGCTGCGCTCTCCCGCTTCGTCTTCCGCAGCAAGGTGCGTCTCGACGTGCTGCCGGTGCATGGACACGGGCGGCTGGCTGCACCCGCGAATGCGCGTGGCTCGACCTCTACCGGCAATGCCACCGACGGGATCGAACTCGATTTTTCGGGTTCGTCAGGAGCCCGGACCCTGATGCTGACAGGGACGCCGGGCGGCCTCGACGGAAAAAATTCCGACGCCTGGTGGAGGCATCATCTCGTTCAGGGCTGCCCTTCCCTTCCCGGCACAGCGCTCGACAACTGGACGCCGCAGCAACTGTCCCTGCAGCGGCTGAATGCCTTCAGCGTCCGCAAGGGCTGTTATCCAGGCCAGGAGATCGTGGCGCGCACGCATTTCCTCGGCCGCGCCAAACGCGGGCTGGCGCGAATCGTTACGGAAGCAGCAGCATCCGACGAGGTGGAGATCACCGATGACAAGGGCCGCGCGATCGGGCAGATCGTCTGTAGACGCGGGAGGGATGCCCTCGCTGTGGTTCCACTCGAACCGGCTGATCTGCCGCTGCATCTTGCGGGATCAGTGGTGGCGCGCGCGGAACTCGCGAGCGGTCTGGAACGCTAGCTGGGCCGCTTGCCGCCTACTTAGCGGCTCGCACTGCCAGCCGGTCCGCGGCCATCACGATATCGTCGTCGCCCGGGATCACCAGAAAGGCCGCACCGGCGAGGGGTGTGTAGGTATCCACGCCGACCACGCGCTCCAGCGGCGTCCCGCCGAGCCCGCCTTCGACGAGCGCGGTAATCACGCCCTCACCCACGCCCGCACTGCGACGGCCCTCATCGACCACGATGATCCGCTTCGCGTCGCGCGCCTGCTCGACGATGTACGCATCGTTGAGCGGCACCAGCCAGCGCAGATCGACCACGCGCGTCTTCCAGCCGTGCGCAGCCGCGATCCGTCGCGCCGCGCGCAGGCTCATCGGAATGCCATTTCCATAGGAGAAAATCACCAGATCATCGCCCTCGCCATAGACACGACCTTCGCCCAGCGTCATCGCCTCGCCCGGTGCCGGGAACTGCGTCAGCCACAGACCGTCGCCCGGCTCGTACAGATCCTTGGTCATGTACAGCGCGATCGGCTCGAGGAAGATGCTGACGCGCCCATCCACCTTGGCCAGCGCCATCAGCGTGCGCAGCATCGTCGTCGCGTCGTCGCCACGCGAGGCGCAGCCCACGATCAGGCCCGGGATGTCGCGCAACGCGGTGATCGAATTGTCGTTGTGGAAGTGCCCGCCGAAGCCGCGCTGGTAACCCAGGCCCGCCATGCGGATGACCATCGGGTTGCGGTACTGGTCGTTGCTGAAGAACTGCAGGCTCGCCGCTTCGCCGCGCACCTGGTCGCCCGCGTTGTGAAAATACGCGAGGTACTGGATCTCGGGCACCGGCAGCATGCCCATGTTCGCGAAACCCTGTGCGAGACCGAAGATCATCGTCTCGTCGAGCAGCGTGTTGAATACGCGACGCGATCCGAAGGCCTTGTACAGCCCCTTCGTCACCGTGTAGACGCCGCCCTTCTGCGCGACGTCCTCGCCGAACAGCAGCGTGTCGGGATACTTCGCGAACAGATCGTGCAGCGCGTTGTTGATCTGGATGGCGAGATGCCGCGGCGGCTGTCGCTCCGGCAGCTTCGCCTCGTTGCCGAAGACTGCGAGCCTGCGGTCAACGTAATCCGCGCGCGATGCCTCCGCCTGCACCTTCACCGGTGTGTACGGAGCGAGCGGTGCGATCACGTCCGCGAGTGCCTCGATCTTGGGACGGCGATCGGCCTCATCGGCGGCAGCGAAGCAGCGGGCCCGCGTCGCCTCGTACAGCGCGATGACCTCGTCCTTCGACATCAGGCCCGACTCGAGCGCGATGGCCGCCGAGCGCAGCAGCGGATCGCTCGCCTCCACGGCGCACAACTCCTCGATCGAGCGCCATTCGATCTCGAAATCGGTGCCGGCGTGGCCCATGATGCGGGTGGTTTTCAGGTGCAGGAAGGTCGGCCGACGTGTGCGCCGGCAGTGCTCGACGGCGCGCTGCACGTCGCCATAGCCGCTCGCCAGATCCAGGCCGTCGGCAAAGAAATAGTCGAGCCCCGGCATCTGCCGGAAGCGGTTGGCGATCCAGCCTGTGGGCGTCTTCACCGAGATGCCGATGCCGTTGTCCTCGCACACGAACAGCACGGGCGCGGGAAGTTTCTGGTAGGCAGCCCATGCGGCGGCGTTGAACGCAGTCTGCGCGGTGGCATGGTTCGACGAGGCATCGCCGAACGAGCAGATCGCGATGGAGTCGTCGGGGATCGGCAGCGCATGGCCAATACGGCGGCTGGTTTCGATGGCGACCGCGGTACCCAGCGCCTTCGGCAGATGCGAAGCGATGGTCGACGTCTGCGGCAGCACCCACAACGGCTTGCTGCCCCAGACCTTGTGGCGGCCGCCGCTGGCCGGGTCGTCCTTGCTCGCAGCGAAACTCAACGCCGAATCCATTACCGGATCCATGCCAGGCAGCTTGCGGAAGCGCTCAGCCATGAAGCCGCCGGATCGGTAATGCAGGAAGGCGGGATCGGTGTGGCGCGTCAGCCGCGCGACCATCGCATTGCCTTCATGGCCGCTGCTGCCGATCGTGTAGAAGACCTTGTTCTGCACGCGCAGCACGCGCGCCATCAGGTCGAGATGGCGGCTGATGAGCTGTGATTCGAACAGTTCGCGGAAGCCCTGCGCGTCGAGCGCACTGCCGTCGAGGATGGATTCGAAAGGCGCGGGACGTGCATCGCTGCGGCCATCCCAGCCCTTCACGAATTCGGTGAAATTTACGTCGCAGATCTCGGCGCGGTTGACGCCTTTCATGCGGGCGGGGATCGGGTTTGGAAGCGTCGTGGCCATGAGGTCTACCGTTGGCGGATGCAGGTCCGCGGTCGTGACGAATTGCAAAAGTGCTCAGCGAGTACCCGAGCGGTAACCGCCATCGCCTGTGGTCAGCCCGGCGTACGTCGCCGTTCGCGCCACTGCGCGCTTGTCTGCCGCCAGATGTCGATGTGCAGGGTATCGAGCGGCGCCGGGAAGCTGCCCGCCCCTGTATTGGTTGCCCCCAGCCGCTTCGCCACGTTCTGCGACGGCGTATTGGCCGGGTCGATGGAATGGATGACTTCCGCCCAGCCCAGGACGTCGAACGCCCAGTCCATCGCAGCCGTGCACGCTTCCGTGGCATAGCCATTGCCCCAGGCCTCGGGATGCAAGGCGTAACCGATCTCCGTGCCAGGCCAGCCGGCGGGCTGCCAGGGCCCCGCCTGCCCCATGAACAAGCCGGAGCGCTTTTCCTCGACCGCGAACATCGCAAAACCCTGCATCGCCCAGGCGCCAGGCATCTGCAGGAAGCGTCGCCATGCGTCCCCCAGGACAAGTGGGCCGCCGATATGCGAAGTCGCCGGATGCGCGAACATTTCGGCGTAACGCGGAAAATCTTCAGGGCGCCACGGGCGAAGCACGAGGCGCTCCGTTTGCAGCGTCACACCTGTCGTTTCCATTCGATCCTCCCCAGGTCGACGCGGGCGTCGCACTGCCATCGCGAATCAGAACGCGTTGATCCCGGTGAGTTCGCGCCCGACCACCAGCTGATGGATGGTCTCGGTGCCCTCGTAGGTGATGACCGACTCGAGGTTGAGCGCATGGCGGATCGCGGCATGCTCGGTGGTGATGCCGGCGCCGCCGAGCAGATCGCGGCATTCACGCGCGATGTCGATGGCCATGCGGCAGTTGTTCCACTTGGCAAGCGACACCTGTGTCGGCTGCATGGTGCCGGCATCCTTGAGGCGGCCGAGCTGCAGCACCAGCATCTGCGCCAGCGTGATGCGGCGGGCCATGTCGGCCATCTTGATCTGCGCGCTCTGCGTCGCGGCGACCGGACGCCCGAACAGGATGCGTTCCTTCGTGTAATTCACCACCTCGTCGAGGCAGGCGATGGCCGCGCCTATCGGCCCCCAGGTGATGCCGTAACGCGCCTGGGTGAGGCAGCCGAGCGGGCCCTTGAGCCCCTTTACATTCGGCAGGCGGCTGGAATCCGGCAGGCGCACGTTGTCGAAGAACAGTGCGCTGGTGACCGAAGCGCGCAGGCTCATCTTGTGCTTGATCTCCTGCGCCGCGAAGCCCGGCGTGCCTTTCTCGACGACGAAGCCCTGGATCCCGTCATCCGTCTGCGCCCACACGATCGCGATGTCGGCGAGGTTGCCGTTGGTGATCCACATCTTCGACCCGTT
>SCUY01000027.1 GCA_004322525.1 Lysobacter sp.
GCTACCTTGGGGCTTGGCCTCGCCCTGCCCTTCGTGCTGATCGGCCTGGTGCCGGCCCTCGCCCTCCGGCTTCCGCGGCCGGGTGCCTGGATGGAAACGCTCAAGCAGGCGCTCGCCTTTCCGCTCTATCTCACCGCCGCATGGCTCCTCTGGGTGCTCGGCCGCCAGCGTGGTGCCGATGCGATCGCCTGGGCGCTCGTCGCCGCGATCGCTGTCGCATTCGCGGCCTGGGGCTGGAGCCGCGCACGCCATCGTCGGCCCGCATGGGGCCTGCTCGTGCTGACCATCGCGGCCGGTGTCGCGGTCTATGCCCTGGCGACCGTGCAACGCCTGCCGCGACCGGATGCGCCGACCACTGTCCCGGCATCGGGCGCACCGGTGCCTTTTTCGCAGGCCCGGCTCGATTCGCTGCGTGCCGAAGGCCGTGTGGTCTTCGTCAACGTCACCGCCGACTGGTGTGTCACCTGCAAGGCCAACGACAGGGCCGTGCTCGAGAGGCCCGCATTCCGCAAGGCGCTCGCCGATACCGGCGCCGTCTACATGCAGGGGGACTGGACCGACGTCGATCCGGCATTGACCCGCTTCCTGCAGTCCCACGGCGCGGTGGGTGTGCCGCTCTACGTCGTCTATTCCCGACGCGGCCAACCGCATGTGCTGCCCACCCTGCTCACCCCCTCCGTCGTCGATGACGCCCTGCGCGAGGCAGCGCGGTGAAGAGCTGGCACGTGCTGGCAGCCGCGCTCGCGGCCGGTGCGCTCGGGATCACCGCCAGCCTTTCCCTCGACCACCCGGGCATGTCGCGTACCCGTGCAGGCCAGGCGCTGCTGCTACGCACGCGTGCCGGGCAGGACGCCCGAAGCCTGAAGGCCGGTGACATGCTGCCGGACCTGGAGGTTCCCGACCTCGCCGGCCTATCGATCCGGCTGCGCCCGAAGCTCGCGGGCCGGCCCGCCCTGATCAATGTCTGGGCGAGCTGGTGCGGCCCGTGCATCGAGGAGATGCCCGCGCTGGAGGCCTTCTCCCGGCAGCAAGGCCCGAACGGCGTACAAGTAGCAGGCATCGCGCTCGATGAACCCGCCGCGGTACGTGATTTCCTCCGTCGCATTCCTGTGCGCTACCCGCTTTATGTGGACACGCCCGGCCCGGCCGATGCCGGCGTGCGCCTGGGCAATCCGCGCGGCGTACTGCCCTACAGCGTGCTCGTCGACGCGCGCGGACGCGTGCTGCGGCAGTGGGTCGGGCCGCTCCGGTCTACCGATCTGGACCGCTGGGCCGCCGAGGCACGCACGCAGGACGGCGGCTGAATTTCGCGCATCTTCGGCGATACGGTAGCGAACGTCTGGACAGCATGAGCGCGGTGGCGCAGACTTCCGCGTCCGACGTCCACGAGGTGCCGCCATGGCGAAGCTGCTGGTCCTGCACGGGCCGAACCTCAACCTCCTGGGTGAACGCGAGCCCGGTATCTACGGCCGCACCTCGCTGGCCTCGATCGACCGCGCCCTCAAGCTCGACGCCGAATCGCATGGCCATGCCCTCGAGTCGATGCAATCCAATGCCGAGCACGAACTGGTCGACCGCCTGCATCAGGCGCGCACCGACGGCACCGCTTTCATCCTGATCAATCCCGCCGGCCTCACCCACACCAGCGTCGTGCTGCGCGACGCGATCGCCGCGGTCGACCTGCCCTACATCGAAGTGCACCTGTCCAACCCGCACAGCCGCGAGCCGTTCCGCAAGCACAGCTACTTCAGCGACCTGGCGATGGGAGTCATCGCCGGGTTCGGTGCCGACAGCTATCGCTTCGCAATGGACGCCGCCCTGATCTGGCTCGACAAGCACGCCGCCGCGCACGCCAACCGCTCCTGACGCCTGCGATCGCCGGCGATTGAGCCGCGATCACCCCGAATCCCACCAAGAGGCCCGACATGGACCTGCGGAAAATCAAGAAACTGATCGACCTGCTCGAGGCGAGCAACCTGTCCGAGATCGAGATCAAGGAAGGCGAGGAAACCGTGCGCCTGGCGCGCACGATGACTCGCGCGCCGGAGGTCCACTACGCGCCGGCACCGATGCAGGCCGCGCCGCAGCAGGCCGAACGCCCGATGCCGATGCAGGGGCCGACCCAGGCCGCGACCGGCGGCACTGCCAAGCCCGGCAATGACCTGCCCGAGGGCCACGTCGTCCGCGCACCGATGGTGGGCACGTTCTATGCCTCGCCGGCCCCCGACAAGCCCGTCTTCGTCAGCGTCGGCCAGCAGGTCAAGGCCGGCGAGACGCTCGCGATCATCGAGGCGATGAAGATGTTCAACCCGATCGAAGCCGATGTCTCCGGCACCGTGCTCAAGGTGCTGGTCGAGAGCGGCCAGCCGATCGAGTTCGACCAGCCGTTGTTTGTAATTGGGTAAGCAGGAGCCGTCCGGCGGCACTGCCGCCGGCCTGCGCACCCCCACAGGCCGCGCGGCCTGTGGGCCGGACGGTCCCGCGACCACACGCTCTATGGAATCTCCCGATGCTCGATAAAGTCGTAATCGCCAACCGCGGCGAGATCGCGCTGCGCATCCTGCGCGCCTGCCATGCGCTCGGCATCCGCACGGTCGCGGTGCATTCCACTGTCGACCGCAACCTCAAGCACGTGGCGATGGCGGACGAATCCGTCTGCATCGGGCCGGCGCCGTCGACCAACAGCTACCTCAACATGGCGCAGATCATCGCCGCCGCCGAGGTGACCGACGCGCAGGCGATCCATCCCGGCTACGGCTTCCTCAGCGAGAACGCCGACTTCGCCGAGCGCGTGGAGCAGAGCGGCTTCATCTTCATCGGCCCGAAGGCCGACACCATCCGCCTCATGGGCGACA
>SCUY01000208.1 GCA_004322525.1 Lysobacter sp.
CCGATCTCCGATCTTTCCAAGCTGCCACTTGTAGTTGAACTCGTTGGCGGCGAGTACGTTCGCGATGTAGCTGTCATGCGACGTCGCCAGGCCGTTCCACTCGCGCCACTTGTCGGGGTAGCCGATCTTCGGCGTGAATGCGGCCCACTTCTCCAGCGCCTTCTTCTTGGTTTCGGGGCTCATCCAGTCGAGGTTTTCGAGCCGGCCCTTCAGCGATGCGCGCAGGTTCTCCACCAGCTGCTGCATGCGCGCCTTCGACTCCGCCGGGAACGCGACCTTGACGTACATCTGGCCGAGCGCCTCGCCCGCGTTGCCGGCGATGGTGTCGAGAACGCGCTTGCCGCGCTCCTTCATTTCCTTCTGGCCGCGCAGTGTCTTGTTGTAGAAGTTGAAGTTCTCCTGCGCGAATTCGTCGGAGAGATAGGGCGCCGCGCTGTCGACCGTATGGAAGCGCAGGTAGCTCTGCCACTGCGCGGCCGGCACGTCGGCGAGCATGCGGCTCACTTCGGTGTGGAAAGCGGGAATGGCGAGCGAGAACATCGCCGGCGCGGCAATGCCCTGCGATTCGAAGAACTTCGTCCACGGGAAATTCGGCGCGAGCTTGTCGGCGGCGGCCGGGCTCACGGGGTTGTAATACAGGGCGACATCACGCGAGAGCTCCTCGCTCGACTTCGACACCTTCGCCAGGCGCGTCTCGAAAGCGATAACGTCCCGGGCCTGCTTCGCCGCATCGGCGGCGGCGATTCCGGAGAGTTCGAGCACCCTGGCAACGTGCTGCTGGTAGGCGGCGAGCTTGTCTTTCTTGTCGGTGTCGGCGTAGTAGCTCTTGTCCGGCAGGCCCAACCCACCCTGACCCGCGTAGGCGATGTTGACGGACGAATTCTTGAAGTCGGCCTCGGGACCGAACGAGAACAGGAAGCCTTCGCCGCGTGCTGCGCTGGTGCGCAGGTAATCGGCGATCTTCTCCTTGCTGTCGAGCGCGGCGATCGCGTCCAGGCGGCCCTGGACCGGCTTGATGCCCTGCGCATTGATCGCGGCCGCATCCATGCCGGTGGTCCAGAAGTCACCGACGATCTTTTCGACGCCGCTCGCGTCCTTCATTGCCGCGGCCTGTTCGGCCAGCTGGCGCTGTACGCCGTTGGAGCGCTCGTCGAGCATCTCGAACGCGCCCCACGAGGTGCGGTCGCCGGGGATCGCGTTCGCGGCCAGCCACTTGCCATTGACGTAGCTGCCGAAGTCCGCACAGGCGTCCTTCGTGGCGTCCAGGTCGTCCTTCGTGAAACGGTTGACCGGCGGGAGCTTGCTCTCGTCGATCTTGAATGCGGCATTGGCCGGGGCGTCACTGGCGGTGGCGGCGGCCTGCGGGGCGGCGGCCTCCTTCTCCGGGCAGCCGGTGAGGATGGCGGCGATCGCGAGGGGCAGCAGCAGTTGCGTTTTCTTCAAGGTCACGTCGGGCTCCAGAGCCAGGACACATCAAGCGGGAAGTGCCGCGGTCGCGGCAGGACAGGCCGGGGGCATGCCGCGCGACATTAGCCCGAAGCGGCGGCGCGGAAGGGTGTCGAAGGTCATGCGTGATGGGCGTCTGCCTGAACGGGCGGAGGACCCCCATGGCCGCGGACCTCACTTTGACGTAACATCCGCCCCGTTCAGCGCCTCGGATCTGCCACACAGGCACGTTTCCCAGGTTTCCTCGCAGCGACGGTCCATCGTCGCATTGCCGCAAGATGCGGCATCCATGCGACGGCATCCCGCACGTTTTTTCTCGGCGCAGACACGTCCCGGAGCCTCCGGAACGTCATCAGTCCAACTCGCAGCCGCGGTCCAGGGAAAGCTCCGAGTCGATCCGCGGCCACGTGTCGCGGCACCTACTTTTTTTGGAGCTCCACATGACCATTGAACCCTCGACCTTCGAGGCGCTCGGCCTGTCGCCTGCACTCCTGCGCGCGCTTGCCGAACAGAACTACAACACCCCGACCCCGATCCAGCTGCAGGCGATCCCGCTCGCGATGGCCGGCCACGACGTTCTGGGTGGCGCGCAGACCGGCACAGGCAAGACCGCCGCGTTCGGCCTGCCGCTGCTGAGCCGCCTGTCCAAGACCACGGCGCCGGCCGGCCCGCGCAAGCCGCGCGCGCTGATCCTGGTGCCGACCCGCGAACTCGCGGTGCAGGTCAACGACAGCCTGAAGAGCTATGGCAAGCACCTGCGGATGAACTTCGGCACGATCTTCGGCGGTGCCGGCATGGGCCTGCAGGTCGAGATGCTGCGTCGCGGCGTCGACATCCTCGTTGCTACGCCGGGCCGGCTGATCGACCACCTCGAGCGCGGCACCGCCAAGCTCGACGAGATCGAGATCCTGGTGCTCGACGAAGCAGACCGCATGCTCGACATGGGCTTCCTTCCGGCGATCAAGCGCATCCTCGCCAAGTTGCCGAAGGATCGGCAGACGATGCTCTTCTCCGCCACGTTCGAAGCGCAGATCAAGCAGCTCGCGCTGGAGTTCATGCGTAACCCGCACCAGATCCAGGTGGCTGCCAACAACACCATCGCCGAAGGAATCTCGCACAAGGCGCATCCGGTGGATGCCTCCCGCAAGCGCGACCTGCTGGTGAAGATACTTGCCGAGCGTTTCGGCGAGCAGGTTCTCGTATTCGGACGCACGAAGCACGGCTGCAACCGCCTCGCCGAGCAACTGGAAGAGGCGGGCCTCAAGGCGGTCGCCATCCACGGCAACAAGTCGCAGGGCCAGCGCCAGAAAGCGCTGAACGCATTCAAGGCCGGCAAGGCGCGCGTGCTGGTGGCGACGGATGTCGCGGCGCGTGGCCTCGACATCCCGAACCTGCCGCTGGTCATCAACTATGACCTGCCGATGGTGGCCGAGGACTACATCCACCGCATCGGGCGCACAGGTCGCAACGGTATGACGGGCGAGGCGATCTCGCTGGTCGGCTCGGATGAGGGTCCGCTGCTGAAGCAGGTGCAGCGCATGCTCAAGAAGGACGTCGAACTGGTGAGCGTGGAAGGCTTCTCGCCGACGCGCCCGTTGCAGCTGGAAGGCGCGATGCCCAATGCGCGGCGCAAGCCTGCGCATCGCCCGCATGGCAAGCCGCCCACACGGCATTCGCATGCCGGCCCGCAGGGGCGCGGCGCCAGCGCAGGCCGCGGCGCGGGCAGCCGGAACGGATTCGCCCGCTGATTCA
>SCUY01000209.1 GCA_004322525.1 Lysobacter sp.
TGCTGCTGAACGACGATTACACGCCGATGGATTTTGTCATCGAGGTGCTGACGCGCTTTTTTGCGATGAACATCGAAAAGGCGACGCAGGTCATGCTCCACGTCCACACCCGGGGACGTGGCGTTTGCGGCGTTTTCACGCGGGAAATTGCCGAATCGAAAGTGTCGCAGGTGAATGAATACGCAAGACTCAACCAGCACCCCTTGCTGTGCACGATGGAAAAGGCCTAAAAGCGGTTTAAACGGCCGCTCCGGCCCCCATCTCGGTCGGTAGACGTTTCGGAGGCATCACCATGTTCAGCAAGGACCTCGAGTACAGCATCGGGCAGTGTTACAAGCGTGCCCGTGAGGCGCGCCACGAGTTCATGACAGTGGAGCACCTGCTCCTGGCGCTGCTCGAGAACCCGTCCGCGGAAGGCGTGCTGCGGGCCTGCGAAGCCGATGTGCCCCGCCTCCGGCGCGAACTCGACGACGCCATCACGACATCCGTGGCCGTGCTGCCCGACGAAAGTGACCGTGACACCCAGCCCACGCTCGGCTTCCAGCGTGTATTGCAGCGCGCGGTCTACCACGTGCAGTCGTCCGGCAAGAAGGAGGTGACGGGCGCGAATGTCCTGGTCGCGATCTTCGGCGAGAAGGATTCGCATGCGGTCTACTTCCTGAACCAGCAGGACATCGCGCGGCTGGATGTCGTCAACTACCTGTCCCACGGCATCAGCCGGCAGGGCGGCGAGGAGTCGGCACGTGAGGAGGGGAGTGCGAACGGGGGGGAGGCCGCCGATGGCGAAGCGAAAACCGATGCCCTGGCCGAATTCACCACCAATCTCAACCAGGCAGCCCGCGACGGGCGTATCGATCCGCTCGTGGGTCGCGCCGACGAGGTCGAGCGCACGATCCAGGTGCTCTGCCGCCGCCGCAAGAACAATCCGCTTTATGTCGGCGAGGCCGGCGTGGGCAAGACCGCGATCGCCGAGGGCCTGGCCAAGCGCATCGTCGAGGGAGACGTTCCGCAGGTACTGCTCGACGCCACGATCTATTCGCTCGACCTCGGTGCGCTGGTCGCTGGCACCAAGTACCGCGGCGACTTCGAAAAACGCCTGAAGTCGGTGCTGACGCAGCTGCGCAAGATCCCCGGCGCGGTGCTCTTCATCGACGAGATCCACACCATCATCGGTGCAGGGTCCGCCTCGGGCGGCACGATGGATGCATCGAACCTGATCAAGCCGGCGCTGTCGTCGGGCGAGTTGCGTTGCATCGGCTCGACCACGTTCCAGGAGTACCGTGGCATCTTCGAGAAGGACCGCGCGCTCGCGCGTCGCTTCCAGAAAATCGACATCGTAGAGCCGACGGTAAGCGAGGCGGTGCAGATTTTGCAGGGACTGAGGCCGCGTTACGAGGCGCACCACGGCGTGAGCTATGCCGACGACGCGCTGCAGGCCGCGGTGGACCTGTCGGTCAAGCACATCGGCGATCGGCTGCTTCCCGACAAGGCGATCGACGTGATCGATGAGGCCGGTGCCCGCCAGCGGCTGCTGCCGGAAGACCAGCGCAAGGCGGTGATCGACGTCGAGGAGGTCGAGACCATCATTGCGAAGATGGCGCGCATTCCCGCCAAGCAGGTCACCTCGAGTGACAAGGACGTGCTGCGCAACCTCGAGCGCAACCTCAAGATGGTGATCTTCGGGCAGGACCCGGCGATCGACTCGCTGACCTCGGCGATCAAGCTCGCGCGCTCGGGGCTTGGCAACCCCGACAAGCCGATCGGCAACTTCCTGTTCGCAGGCCCAACGGGCGTCGGCAAGACCGAAGTCACGCGGCAACTCGCACTGCAACTCGGCATCGAGCTCGTGCGGTTCGACATGTCCGAATACATGGAGGCGCATTCGGTCAGCCGGCTGATCGGCGCCCCCCCGGGCTACGTCGGTTTCGACCAGGGCGGGCTGCTGACCGAGAAGGTCGTCAAGACCCCGCACTGCGTGCTGCTGCTCGACGAGATCGAGAAGGCCCATCCGGACATCTTCAACATCCTGCTGCAGGTCATGGACCGCGGCATGCTGACCGATACCAACGGTCGCGAGGCGAACTTCCGCAACGTGATCCTGGTGATGACGACGAACGCGGGCGCTTCGCAGGCGTCGCGTCGCTCGATCGGGTTCACCAAGCAGGATCACGCCTCGGATGCAATGGAAGTGATCCGCCGCAGCTTCTCGCCGGAGTTCCGCAACCGCCTGGACGCGGTGGTGCAGTTCCAGGCGCTTGGGATGGACCACATCCTCCGCGTGGTGGACAAGTTCATGATCGAACTGGAAGCGCAGCTGCACGAGAAGAACGTTTCGCTGTCGACGACCACGGAGGCGCGCGATTGGCTTGCGCAGAACGGGTTCGACCCGCAGATGGGAGCACGTCCGATGGCGCGGGTCATCCAGGACAAGATCAAGCGTTCGCTTGCGGACGAGCTCCTGTTCGGGTCGCTGGTAAGTGGCGGCCGCGTCAGCATCGATGTGCGCAATGGCGAGCTGGTGGTTGACGCGAAGGCGGAACCGGAGAAGCTGCTGCCTGCGACGATCGAAACGTGATCGACCGATCACAGTCACTTGAAAGGCGACCTGCGGGTCGCCTTTTTTTCAGGGGCAGTCAGAAGCGGTGAGCTCCTGCGACTGCTGACGCGCTCAGGCCAGCGCGGCAGTTTCCGAGGCAGCGAGTGGCCGCCCATGCGGGTCCATCGACAGGACGATCCGCTTGGCTCCGGCGAGCTGTCGCCCGAGCGCGGCCGGCGCCAGCATGAAGGCGGCGACGTCCTCGACATCCACATCAGTCTGCGGAATACGACGGTCCTTGCCGGCGAACTTGTGCCGGTTGTACTCCGCCCAGCCGATCAGCAGCGCCGTCGCGATGATGGCGAGCAGGAACAGGATGCCGAAGACATCGCGGTCGAATTCATAGCTCTGCACATAGAGCTGCACATAACTGGTGCGTAAGCCCAGCATCCACGCAATGACCGTGATTACCGGCAGCCAGAGGTAGGCATAGGCCAGCCAGGCGAGCAGGGTGAGCACGCCATGGAATGTGTGCACGCCACGCCGTGCGGGCTGATTCGGGTCGTAGATCAGGGGGTCTTTGGACAGGGTCAGGGTGCTCATCGGTATCCTCGGTCGGGGCTGGTCCAGACGGCGACGCCACGCGAGCCGGAGAACAGTGTCTTGGGCACGGCGACGATGGTGGTGAACAGGCTCAGCAACCAGTAGGCCGCCGGGTACCAGATCATCCAGAAATACTTGCGGCCGATCCGCGTCTCGTAGCGACGGTCGATGGTGAGGCTGACGGCGAACTGCAGCATGCAGGTGATGCCGAGCACCACGCCATGCCATCGCGGAATGAGGCCGCTGGTGCGCAGCGGAGCCGGCATGTCGATGAGATAGCCAAGAAGCCAGAGCACGATGATCATCAGCATCACGTAGGACCAGCAGACGCTCAGGATGTACTCGAGCATCACCCCCCACATGCGACGGGTGCGCCAGCTGTTGATCGACTTCGCATGCCGCAGGATGACCTCGACGCCACCGCGCGCCCACCGCAGGCGCTGGTTCCAGAGGCCCTTGAATGTTTCGGGCATGAGGATGTACGCGAGCGCATTGGGCTCGTAGCGGATGTCCCAGTGGTCGATCTGGAGCCGCCAGCTGATGTCGATATCCTCGGTCACCATATCGTCCGACCAGTAACCGACGCGATGGAGTGCGGTCTTGCGGAAGGCGGCGACGACGCCCGAAACCGTGAACAGACGCCCATAGGCGCGCTGCGCCCGCTTGATCATGCCGATGATCGAGGAGAATTCGCCGACCTGCAGCTTGCCAAGCAATGTCGAGCGGTTGCGGATACGCGGATTTCCGGTCACTGCGCCGACGCGATGCCCGCTGCACAGGTGCCAGACAAGCCATTGCGTCGCGTTCGGATGCAGCAATGCATCACCATCGATACAGACCAGGTATTCAGCCCGCGCCGCCAACGCGCCCATCCGCAATGCATTCGCCTTGCCGAGGTTGCGGTCGAGGTGGACCACGCGGAGTAGGGCGTGCTGAGCGGCAAGGGCATCAAGGCGTGCGCCGGTATCGTCGGTACTGCCGTCGTTGATGGCCACGATCTCGAAATCGGGGTAGCGCTGGTTGACCAGCCACGCGATCGTGTCGTCGATATTGGCGCCTTCGTTGTGGCAGGGCACCAGGATGGAGGCCATGGGATAGGTCTCCATGGCCGGGAGATCGTCAGGCCCCGGTTGTCCGCGTTCGCGGCGCATGAAGTAGTAGATTCCGCCCGCCATCCAGAACAGCGACATCACGATCGGATAGTAGAAGGCGAATTCGAACAGCATTCCGAGCAGGTCGATTCGGGGAAACATGTCAGCGCTCGATGTAGGGAAAGGCACGGGCGGACATGACGGCGCGAGCGCTGTCGAGCGGCGGCTGGTCTTTCAGGAAGTCGTCGGGGTAATAGGCGAGGTGTCGGCCGCCGCGGGCGAGCACGCGACGCGCCTGCGCTTCGAATGCAGCGGCAGGCACGGCGCGGCCGGTGCGCCAGTCGTGGGTCTGCAGCTCGAAGATGGTGCGGTCGAGACCGTCCGGGCTGGCGCGTACCGCCGCGACGAGGCGCTCAAGCCAGGGCAGGGGAGCGGCAGCCTTTTCCATATAGGGCATGGCCATCAGCGCGGTGTAGTCGTAGGCGGCGTTGAAGGCGGGTAATTGCTGCGCGAACCATGCCTCGCTCGCCGGGTTGAGCACCGGCTCGGCGAACAGGTTGCGCACGGTCGTAAGCTTCGGCCGCCAGTGTTCGGCGCGTGCCTCGAGCACGCGGGTAAATGCGATCAGGCGTGCGGTGCGCACCATGGGGTCGCGACTGCCGTCGGCGAGCGTCTCGTCCTCGCGGACATACGCATCGTCATGGAAGAGCAGGCCGGTGAAATGCGCGGCGACCGCGAGGTCTTCGTACAGATCGCCTACCAGTGCCGCGGTTTCGTCACGGGTGGGATCCAGGCGTGGGATGTCATGGGGGTCGCTCGCGCGGATACGCAGGCGTGACTGGCGTGCGGCATCGGGCAGTTCAAACCCGAGTACGGGCATCCAGGCATACACCGCGACGTTGGCGCGGGTGCGCAACTGCCAGGCGACGCGATTGAACAGGTCCGCGCGCATCGGCATGTGCCGGTTCGGGAAGTACATCGCCTCGGCCGCGCCATCGCCATCGGCATCGGAGAACGCCTGTAGAAAGACATGGCTCGGGCGGATACGGTGTATGCGCTCGACCAGCGCGCCGAGATTGCGTTCGGTCTGCGCGGGATCGGGGTCGTAGACGTAATCGAGATCCACCTGGATCGCACGGATACCGTCGCGCCTGACGTCACGACGCAGTTCGTAGACGAAATCGCCGATGTCGGGGTTGTTGTACATCAGCAGCCGCGCGAGGCTGTCCGCACCACGATCCGATGCGCGACCAGCGGCATGGCTCAGGTCGAGCTCCGCGCTGCGTCCTTCGAGGTCGAACGACATATCCATGCCCAGATCGCGGGCAATCGCATTGGACACGCGGTTGTACGCCGCATAAGGCCATACGATCACGTGTGGGCGCACGCCGGTCTGGCGCTCGATGATGGAAGCGCTGGTGCTGAGGTCGCGCTGCACGCGCTGGCGATAGGCCGACTCGGGCTCATAGCCGGAGGCACTCCATCGCCGCGTGATCGCGGCTGGCAACTGGTTCCCTTGCGGGTTGCCGGGGATTCCGGAATGCATGGCATGGCTGTGCGAGGCGATCTCGACCAGGCCCGAGGCCTGCAGTTCCCGCACCATCGGCCACGTGAGGAAATCGTCGCGGCTGAAATCACGATGGCCATAAGGCACGTGCGCGCCTTCGGGCAGATCCATCCAGCTCGTCATCACCGCCACCAGTGCCGGATAGCCGTAGGCACGCAGCAGTGGAAATGCATGCGTATAGGTGCTGCGCAGGCCGTCATCGAAGGTCAGCAGGACAGCCTTGTCCGGCAGCGTGGCGCGGTCATCGCGCGCATCACGCACCGCTTTCGCACTCACCGGCGTGTAGCCATGGGCACGTAGCCAGTCGAGCTGCATGGCGAAGTTGCGTGTCGAAACCGCAAACGGATCGGGATCGCCCTTGGCGGCCACGTCGTCGCGGATGTCGTGGTAGGACAGCACGAGCAATG
>SCUY01000210.1 GCA_004322525.1 Lysobacter sp.
CTTGGCGCTGCGCTGCTACCTGCGCGTCGATGTCATGGTTCACCGATGTATCTCCACCACCTTCTGGCTCGATCCTCCCGTCTGGCTCGGCCGCCATGCCGATGCGACGCGCGATGGCTGGAGGAAGGGGCGAGGTGAACATGTACTGCACCGGCTGCGGGCCATCGATTCCGCTCTTATCGAAAGCTGCCTTTACCGCACGCAGCGCTTCGCTGCGTACCTTGCCGAGATCGCTTCGGTGCTGGTTGACCCAGCCCTGAAACCTGAGCTGGATGCCACCGTTCATGTAGCCGTCGACCATCCATGAAGGCGCCGGGTCATCGAGCACGCCAGCCACCTTCGCGATCTCGGCAACTGCAAGTTCCTGTGATTCGCGGATCGATTCGCCGGTGTCGAGCACCATCGCGAACTCGAAGCGACGCGTCGGGTTCTGGCTGAAATTGCTCACCACGGACTTGAACACCAGGGCGTTGGGCAATGCGACCTGCACGCCGTCGAACGTCATCAGCAGTGTCGACCGCGAGGTCAGCGCGACCACCTTGCCTTCGTAGCGATCGACGAGGATATGGTCACCGGGCGAGAACGGCCGGCGCAGGCTGAGGAGGATGCCCGCGACATAGTTCTCGGCGATATCGCGGAAGGCGAAACCGAGCGCGATGCCGACGACACCAGCCGAGCCGAGCAGGGCGCTGACGATCGCGGTCGCGCCCAGCAGGTCGAGCGCCACCAGCACGCCGGCCAGCAGAATCAGCCCATTGACGATGCGCGCGGCGAGCGTGTCGATGTACGGATTCTTCGCGCTGAATCGCGAAATATGGATACGCCGGCTGACGGTGCGGCCGATCCAGCCCGCCATCAGCACGATAGCGAGCGCCACCAGGAAAAGCGGTGCTTTCGCTATCAGACCGATGAGCCTGCCAACGACCTGCTGAAAGGCGAGCTGCAAGCGCTCGGACAGGTTGGATCCCACATTGATCCGGTTGTCCACCGCAGCCATGCCCGCAGGTTGCGAGGCGATCTGCGCCGCGAGTGCGCGATCTTCGCTGCCATCCACCATGCCATCGAGCCGCAGCCCGCTGGTCGTGGCGGTGACCGTGACCTCGCGCAGGCCCGGCATGCGATGCAGGCGCCGTGCGATGCCGCTCGCCCGTACAGCATTCGCGGAAGCCGGCACTGGGTCTGCGGCCACCGCCGCCGTTGCCATGGGTGGCGGCACGCGCGCCCCGGTCTCCTGCGACGCGGCGGGCCGCATGCAGGTGAGAGCCGTCGCCAGCAACAGGAAAATACATGCCGGTCGGATCACGTGTGCCTCAGAGCTGCGATTTGATTGGCAGCAGAACCGTCTCGGAGAGGCGCTCGGACCACGGGCGGTTTTTCCACATCAGGTACGAATAAGGGGTTGATGATTGCAGGTCACGTTCGAATGTTTCCGTCATCCGTTGCGCGAATTCCCCGTGGTAGACGTTGAGGCTCGCCTCGTCATTGAGGCGGAAGGAGCGGATGTCGAAATTGGTGGAGCCGACCGAGACCATGAGG
>SCUY01000211.1 GCA_004322525.1 Lysobacter sp.
ACAGCCTGCCGTTAACAAGTCATTGCATTCGATTTGACGGGAACTGCCAAGGCTCCCGATGGTCCCAGCGCACGGTGAAAATTTAATATGCCGCGGCGTAGGCTGGACCAATGCGCATCCTGATCGCTGAAGATGACCAACCGATCGCGGATGCGTTGAAAGCATCGCTTGTCGAGTGCGGGCATGCGGTCGACCACGTATCGGACGGACTGGCAGCCGAGCATGCCTTGTGCAGTGATGCCTATGACCTGCTGGTGCTGGATCTTGGCCTCCCGCGGATGGAAGGTCACCAGGTGCTGAGGCAGGTGCGCGCACGCGGGTCTGACATCGGCGTACTCGTGGTCACTGCTCGCGACGGTGTCGGAGAGCGCATCCAGGTGCTCGATGGGGGTGCCGACGACTTCCTCGTCAAGCCGTTCGAGTTGAGCGAATTCGTGGCGAGGGGGCGTGCATTGCTCCGCCGTCGTGCCAATGGCGGTCTTCCGGAAATGAGTCTTGCCCGCGTGCGACTCAACGTCGGCGCGCGCCGCGCGTGGCTGGACGACGAACCTATCGAACTCACTGCACGCGAGTATTCCCTGCTCGAAGCGCTGTTCGTCAGACAACAGCAGGTCGTCAGCCGTAGCCGCCTGATCGAAGCCATGTGTGACTGGAGCCAGGACCTTACCGACAACGGGCTGGATATCTGCATCCACCGCCTGCGGCGGAAACTGCATGACTCGGGTGTGCAGATTCGGACCATCCGTGGATTGGGCTACCTGCTCGAGGCCATCACTTCCGACAAGGCCGGAGAGAGGATCGCCTAGCCATGGAGGCCTCGCACGATTCCACCGGGAACGCGGTCTCCCGGCCGCCCAGCCTGCGCCGACGCCTGCTGACGTTCCTGCTGATCCCGACCATGGTCCTGATGCTGCTGGACACGGCTTTCGTCTATCTGGTGGCCCTGCATTATTCAAACCGCATCCATGATCATGACCTCGCTGTATCCACATCCGGCCTCGCGAAGGCGCTGCAGGACGGTCGGTCGGGAGGCCGCCTCAACCACGAAGCACGCTTGCTGCTCGAGTACAACCCGAACGGGCGCAGCTTCTATTCGGTAAGGAGTCTGCGCCATGGTTTCATCAGTGGCAGCGTGATGCTGACGCCGGTATCGCGGGCCGTACGCTTCGGCGCACCACCGATGCTGTCCAATGCCATTGTTGACGGGCTCGCCGTTCGCGTCGCCTCCGTGTTGATTCCATCGATGGGCGAGGGTGGGGATGCCCTGGTGGTATCCATGGCAGAGACTCTCCGCGATCGCGAAGAACGTGCGCAGGAGATCCTGCTGATCACCATCCCGATCCAGGCATTGCTGTTCATCGTGCTGTTGGCACTGGTATGGAAGGGCGTGCAGGTTGGCCTGCGCATCCTGGACCCGCCGATCCGCCGTCTTGCACTGCGCGAAAGAAACCTGGAACCCATCAGCGGCCCGGATATTCCGGTGGAGATCCTGCCGCTGACTCGCACGATCGATGGGCTGTTCGCACGGGTCCAGAAGCTGGTGTCGCTACAGGACCGTTTTGTCGCCGATGCTGCCCACCAGTTGCGCACGCCATTGACCGGTTTGGCGATGCACGTCGAGCGCGCTGTCGATGCGAAGTCCGACGTGGACCTGCGCCACGCGATGGCCCACATCCAGGCACTGACTGGTCGCGTCACGCGCAGTGCAACCCAGCTTCTCAGCCTTGCGCGCGTGCAGGGGTTGCCAGACACCATGGCACCCATGGCCAGGGTCGACCTGGCGAAGTGGGTGCCTGCCGCGGTTGCTTCACGTGTTCCCGACGCACTGCAGGCCGGAGTCGACCTGGGGTATGAGGGCGATACGGAAGTGGTCCTTGTCGATGCCCAGAGCAATGCGCTGCAGGAGTTGCTCGACAACCTCATCGACAATGCACTGAGCCATGTGAAACGCGATGGAGTGATCACGGTGAGCCTGCGCACTGGCACGAAACCAGGCGCAGAAGCCTGCATTGCCATCGATGATGATGGCCCGGGCGTGGCCGCCGATATCCTGCCGCGCCTTGGAGAACGGTTCTTCCGTGCGCCGGGCGCGCCCGAAGGGGGCAGTGGCCTGGGGCTCGCGATCGTGCAGCGCATTGCGGATGCCCATGGCGCCTTCGTTGCCTTCACCCGTTCCGGCCTCGGTGGATTACGGGTCGATGTCGTGTTTCCTGTCGTTGGGAGTACTGACCTGCCATGACCTACCAGCATCCGCTGCCATGGGCAGGAACCACGCGACGGTACCTGTCGATGCTGGCCATTGGGGTTGCCGGCGTGTGCGCAGGTTGTGTCTCCACCCCGCTGCCTGATCTGCACGTCGCATTACCTGCGCAATGGCAACGCGTTCCAGTGGGGGCTACCCCGGGCGCAGGGCCCCAGCGCTGGTGGCAGGCCTTCGGCGACGCACAGCTCGATGGCCTGGTCGATGAAGCTCTCGCGCAGAATCTTGATATCGGGCAGGCGGAAGCGCGGCTGCGCGCCGCGCGCGCCCTGCACCGCGTGGATGGCGCGC
>SCUY01000212.1 GCA_004322525.1 Lysobacter sp.
CCGACCGCTGGCTCGATCCGCATGTCGAGCGTACGAAGACCCGGCCGCTCGCCACCGGCGAGGTGCGTGGACGCGAGGCGCTGGCGGTGTTCTCAGTACTGATGCTCGTCGCGTTCGCGCTGGTCTGCACGATGAACCGGCTGACCATCGCGATGAGCTTCATCGGCATCGTGCTCGCGGCGAGCTACCCCTACCTCAAGCGCTACACCCATTTCCCGCAGGTGTATCTGGGCATGGCCTTCGGCTGGGGCATCCCGATGGCGTTCGCGGCGGTCGTTGGCCACGTCCCGGCGCTGGCGTGGTGGCTGTATGCGGCGAACATCGTCTGGGCGACCGCCTACGACACCTGGTATGCGATGGTCGACCGCGAGGACGATGCGCGCATGGGCAGCCGCTCGACCGCGATCCTGTTCGGACGGTACGACCTGCTGGCGCAGGGGCTTCTGTACACGGCGTTCGTCGCGCTGCTGGCCTTTGTCGGTCACCTCGGCGCATTGGGCGCGCCGTACTTTGCATCGCTGCTGGTGGTGATCGCACTGGTCGCCCGGGAATTCGCCATTGCCCGGCATCGCGCGCGTGATGCGTGTTTTCGCGCCTTCCTGCACAACCACTGGATTGGACTGGCCGTGTTCGTCGGCATCGCGCTCAATGCCGCGCTGCGCTGAGCCTCAGTCAGGCGACAGCCGCGTGGGCGCAGGCAACCCGTCCCCGTCCATGGCCTCTTCGTCTTCCCAGCTGTAACGCACGCGCGGCGGCAGCGGATCGGCTGCGCGCCACAGGATACCGCCGAGCACGCCGGCGATCGCTCCACCCAGGTGCGACTGCCATGAAATGCCCGGCTCGTGCGGCAGCACCGACAGCAGCATGCCGCCGAACAGCATCAGCGCGAGCATCGCCGCGGCGACGGAGGGACGGTCGCGTCGCAACAGGCCCAGGGTGAGCACGAGGAACATGATCCCGCTCAATACACCGCTCGCGCCGAGGTGATGCGAGCCCGCATCACCGAGCCACCAGGCGGTGAGCCCCGAGCCGAGCCACGCCAGCGGCAGTGTGCGCAGCAGTGCGCGCGGGAACTGCGCCGCCGCCAGCGTACCGAGTGCGAGCAGGCCGATCGCATTGCTGCCCAGGTGCGCGAACGAGCCATGCAGGAGCGGCGCGGTCAGTACACCGGCAAGGCCTTCGACGAGGCCCGGCCGCACTGTCCAGCGGCCGACTTCGAACTGCCCCTGCGAAAGGTAGACCACGCACAACGCGAGAACCGCCGCGAGGCTCAGGTTGAAGGCACGTCGCCAGCGCCGGCGGTCGAATGCCCGCTGCCGAAGAGGGTCGATCGGCGGCGCTGGCGTATGCAGATGCATGTTCACCGACATGGCGACGGCGGCCGGCAACACAAGGCGCATCACCCGAGCGGCGGCGCGATCACATGCCGGCGTGGCGTATACCGCAGGCGTTTACCGGGCGCCGCCTACAATAGGCGGATGACCGACCTGCCCCTCGTCCGCCTCAAGAACGCGTGGAAATCCACACATCCATGGATCTTCCAGCGCCTCGTCGAAAAACCCGAGCAGCGGCCCAAGCCGGGGTCGATCGTCGACGTGGTGGGGGTGGATGGGCAGTGGATCGGCCGCGGTTTCTACAATGGCCATTCGCGCATCGCGGTGCGAATCCTCGAGACCGATCCGGACGTCGCCGTGGACGAGCACTGGTTCGCGCGAAAGATCGCGGCGGCGGTGAGCCTGCGTCGCGACTTCCTCAAGCTCGATGCGGTCGGTGATGCCTGGCGCGTCGTGCACAGCGAGGGCGACGGGCTTTCCGGCCTGGTCGTCGACCGCTATGCCGATCTGCTGGTGGTCGAGTTCTTCTCGGCCGGCATGTTCCGCCACCGCGAGTGGATCTACGCGGCGCTCACCGAACAGTTCCCCGGCTGCCGTTTCTTCAGCTTCGCCGACGAGCACGTGCAGAAGCAGGAGAGCTTCGACTATCGCCTCCAGTCGGCCGTGCCGGCGGCGATCATCAGCGAGTACGGCATCCGTTTCCGTGCCGACCCCGCCGGCGCGCACAAGACCGGCTTCTTCGCCGACCAGCGCGACAACCGCCAGTGGCTGAGCGAGCGCGTCGAAGGGAAGAGCGTGCTGGACCTGTGCTGCAACACCGGCGGCTTCGGCGTGTACGCCGCCGTGCGCGGCGCGGCGGAAGTAACGGGCGTCGACATAGACAACGACGTTCTCGAGATCGCGCGCGGCAATGCCAGGCTCAACAATGCACGGGTGAAGTTCGTGCAGGCCGACATCTTCCCGTGGCTGCGCGATGCCGGCCTGCGCGGCGAGGCTTTTGATGTGGTGATCCTCGACCCGGCGAAGATGACGCGCGACCGCGAACAGGTGATTCCGGCACTGAAGAAGTACCTCGACATGAACAAGCTCGCGCTGGGTGTGGTGAAGCCCGGTGGGCTGCTGGCCACGTTCTCCTGCACCGGGCTCGTCAGCGAGGAGCAGTTCCTCGACATGCTGCGCCGCGCCGCGTATTACGCCGGGCGCACGGTGCAGGTGCTGCGTGTTTCCGGCGCCGGCGCGGACCATCCTGTGCTCGCCAGCGTGCCGGAGTCGCGCTATCTCAAGGCGGTGTTCTGCCGGGTGCTGGATTGAGATCCGGTGGGGTGTCATGCGGCGGGCGCCTGTGTCCCACGCGTGCGCCAGACGGTCGGCGTGGCACATTCGTCGCCGTCCGGCAGGTATGACGACCCTCTCGACCTTGCCCTGCGCGACGGTTCGACCGCAGGTCGCAGCGGGTGCGACGCAGGACGCTTTATTCTTCGCGCAGTGCCTCTGCCGCTGGTTGGGTAGAGGTGCGCGACGCCAGCGGGCGCATGCTTACAGGCGCGGCCGTGCGTGAAGTGCTTCCCCACACCATTGAACCGACCTTGCCGACGAATCCTCCATGACGCCGACCTCCGCGCTCCTCATCCTTGTGCTCGCCGGCGTGCTCGTCGCGATTGGCCTGCTGGTGGCGTTGTGGGTGCGGGTCGGCAAGGCGGCATCGCGCGGCGGTGCGGACGAGGTGCTGGGGGCGCTGCGCGAGGAGATGCGCGTCGGCCGCCTCGAGCTTCGCGACCAGCTCGCCGTGCACGCCACCGATCAGGAGCGGCGTAGCGAAACCCTGCGTGCGGTCTTCGACAGTTTCCGCGCGCGCGTGGCCGAGCAGGCGGAACAGCTGCGCGAAACACTGGTGAGCGATGCGCGCACGGGCCGCGCGGAGCAGGCGCAGTCCCTGGCGATACTGAAGACTGAACTGGATGCCCGCCTGCTGGAGTCGGCCGCGGCGTCGGTCACCCAGGTCGAAGCGCTGCGGCTGGCACTTGGCGAGGACGCGCGCAAGAGCCGCAGCGAAGCCGCCGAGCTCCAGCGTGGCACGCAGGAAGCTCTGCTCACGCGGCTCGCCGAAATAAGCCAGCGCACCGAACAGCGGCTGTCCGACATGCGCGCCACGCTCGAGGCGAAGCTGCGTGAGCTGCAGGACGACAACGCCGCCAAGCTCGAGCAGATGCGCGTCACTGTCGATGAAAAACTGCATGCCACGCTGGAGACGCGGCTCACCGAAAGTTTCGGCAATGTCACCAGCATGCTCGCCAAGGTGCATCAGGGGCTCGGTGACATGAGCAAGCTGGCGGCGGATGTCGGCGGCCTGCAGCGCGTGCTCACCAACGTGAAGTCGCGCGGCGTGTTCGGCGAAGTGCAACTCGCCGCCCTGCTGGAACAGGCGTTGACCCCGGACCAGTACGCCTCCAACGTGGCGACGATCCCCGGCAGCAGCGACCGGGTGGAATTCGCGGTGCGTTTCCCGGGCTCGTCATCGAACACGACCGTGTGGCTGCCGATCGACGCCAAGTTTCCGCGCGAGGATTACGAACGCCTGCTCGATGCGCAGGAAAAAGCGGATATCGACAGCGCCCGCAGTGCCGGCGATGCATTGGAGCGCCGGGTGCGTGCCGAAGCCGCGCGCATTTGCAGCAAGTACGTTTCCGCGCCGCATACCACCGAATTCGCGATCCTGTTCCTGCCTACCGAAGGGCTGTATGCCGAAGTGCTGCGGCGCCCGGGCCTGGTCGAAGCCCTGCAGCGCGACTGCCGCATCGCTGTCGCCGGCCCGACCACGCTGCTCGCGCTGATGACGAGCTTCCAGATGGGGTTCCGCACGCTGGCGATCGAAAAGCGCTCGAGTGAGGTCTGGCAGACGCTCAGCGCGGTAAAGACCGAGTTCGCCAAGTTTGGCGTCGTGCTCGACGGGGTGCAGAAGAAACTTTCCCAGGCAAGCACCACGCTCGAGGAGGCGGGCGTGCGCTCGCGGGCGATGGAGCGGAAACTGCGGGATGTGGAAACGCTGCCGGGCGATCAGGCCGCTTTGCGTCTGGGGTTGGAGCCGTTGGACGCCGCGCCCGGCGAGTAAAGCCTGGAGTGATGCGCGGCGACGCTTTTGCCGGCGGATCAGTGCCCCGGGATCGGCACCGGCATCGCATCGACCGGCACGACGGTCGGGTCGTCGCGCAGATAGTCGGGCAGGCTGTTGGCCTGGTCACCATCGATCTGGTAGGCGCGACGCTGGCTCCAGGCATCGCGCACCAGGGCGTAGTCATCCTCGACGCCTTCGCGGAGCGCGTCGGTGGACATCAGCTGCATGCGCATGTCGACCAGCTGCAGGCCCTGCAATGGCACGCGTATGCGATCAGCCAGCACCTGGCGCAGCGGCGAAAGCGGCGCATCGCCCACCATGCCGACCACGTCACGCAGCGTGCGCGGCCCGAACAGCGGAAGCTCGACGTAGCGCGAGCGCTTCCAGCCCCAGACGCCGAGCGTCTGGCCGAAATCCTCGTTGCGATGCTCGAGCTTGGCGTCGCTCGCCGGGTCGAAAACACCGCCGATGCCCAGCGTGCTGTTGACGACGAAGCGTCCCAGGGAATGCCCGGCCTGTCGTGGCCTGCCCTGCAGCAGGGCATTCACTGCAGAAGCCGGCTGGCCGAGATTGCTGAAGAAGTTGCTGACCCCGCTGCGCACCGGCCGCGGCACTACCCGGACATAGGTCTGGGCGAGCGGTTTCGCCACGTGCCGGTCCACCGCATTGTTGAAGCGGTGCATCCGGCGGTTGTAGCGCTCCCAGGGGTCATAGGCGACCGGCGCCGGCGCAGTGCCGCCGGCCTCGCCGTACAGCGCCTGGAAGTTGCCTTCGATGGCATCGGTCGATGTGGCCTCGGAGGCCGGACTGCCCACTGCGACCGGGGCGGGTGGCACGACCATGTCATGGCCAGCGTCAGCCGGTGGCATTGCGACGGCAGCCACGGGCGGCGTGGTGTCCTGTGCATCGGCCACGGGCGGCGCAGGCGCGACTGGGGGGCTCTGTGCAAAGGCGCCACCGGCAGCGAGCAGCATTGCTGTGGCAAGTGTCGCGAGTGTGCGCCGGGAAGCGGCGGGAGCGGGTCGACGCATCATGGGCGGAGTCTAGCGGGCAGCCTGTAGGCGTATGTTACGCGCCGTAACCCAGTGATCCGTCCAGCCGATAGGCGGCGCTGAGCTCGGCCAGGCCCGGGGGCGACCCCGCCAGCGTCAGCCCCCCTGCGGCCAGTTCCGCCAGCAGCGCCAGGCCGGCACTGTCGACCACCTCGACCGCCGTCACGTCGAGCGCGCGGATGCCGGAGAGTTGCGGCTGCATCTGCTGCCACAACGCCGGCACCGCCGCGCGATCAAGCCGGCCCTCGATGCGCAGTACGTCGCCATCGCGATGCACCAGCGCGGCACGATTCATCGGGCCTGGGCCTGCAGGCGTCCGGCTTTCAGGTCTGCTGCCACCTTGGCGATCGGCGCGCGCTTGAGCGGTGCATCGAACTGGCTGCGGAATGTCTGCACGAAGCTCACGCCTTCGACGAGCACGTCGAAGACCTTCCACTGGCCATTGACCTGATGCATCAGGTAATCCACCGGGATCGGGTCGCCGCCCTGGCGCAGCATCTCGGTGGAGACTTTCGTCGCACGCCCGTTGGCCACGTTCGTCTCCGACTTCACCCGCACGGTGAGGCGGGTATTGAAGTCGAGCAGCGAGGAGCCGTACCGCGCCATCAGGTTTTCAGCGAGCGCATCGGCGAAGGCGTTGATGTCGGCCTGGCTCGCGCCGCGCGAATGCATTCCTAGCACCAGACGTGCCGAATACTGGCGGTCGAGCATCTGGGTGAACTCGGCGGCGACGAACTGCTTCAGCGCGCCACGGTTCTTCGTGAACTCGGCCCGGCGCGTTTCCAGCGTGGCGAGGATGCGGCTGCTGTTGTCGAGCACGAGCTTGCCCGGAACACCGAGCGGCCGGGTGGCGGCTGCCGCGGGCTTGGCGAAGACGATGACGGGCACGGCCACGGCGAATGTGGCGGCCAGCATCAGTGCGAGCGTATTGCGGGCGAACGTGGTGCGCTTCATGGGGTTACTCCCTTGGGGGCGGTGGCCGCCTCGTCGGAGGCTGGCGCGTTCTCACCGGTTTTGCCGGCGCCGCTGAACATGTATTTGCCGACGAGCTGGAGCAGGTCCACCGCCGGTTGCGTCAGGTAGATTTCATCGCCGGGTTTGAGCGGCTGCGGATCGCCGCCAGGGGTCAGGCCGACGTAGCTCTCGCCGAGCAGGCCATTGGTGAAGATGCCCGCCGCGGTGTCGGATGGAAGATCCGCATATTTCCCCTCGATCGCCAGGGTGACGATGGAATCGTATTTTCCCGGGTCCAGCTGAATATCGGCCACCTGACCCACCGCGACGCCTCCGATCTTCACTGGCGCGTTGGGGCGCAACGTACCGATATTGGAAAAGCGCGCTTTCAGCGAATAGCCGTCGGGCGCGCCGCCCCAGCGGCCGTTGGTCGAAGCCACCGCCAGCACCAGCAGCGTGGCGAGCGCGAGCAGCAGGAAAGCACCAACGGCGAACTCGATTCGTGGATTACGCATGATGAGAGGCCGTGATTGTGATGGGGTGGTGGGTGATTCGGCGAAGCGGTGCGACGCGATCCACAGGTTCAACTCCGTGCCGGGATGGGCTTCGCTGCGGGCGAACCACCATCACCATCACGAATCATCTGAACATCAGCGCCGACAGCACGAAGTTGAACATCAGCACCAGCAACGAGGCATTGACGACCGCGCGTGTCGTGGCGATTGAGGTGCCTTCGATGGTCGGCTCGGCATGGAAGCCGACGAACGCCGAGACCAGCGCGGCGATGGCACCGAACACCGCCGACTTGTAGAGCGCGACCATGAAGTCATCGCGCAGGTCGACCGCGTCGCGCATGCCCTGCCAGAACGGGCCGGCCTCCAGCCCGATCACGTAGACCGCCTCGAAATAGCTGGCCAGGATGCCGAAGGCGCAGAAGAAACCGGTCAGCAGCGGCACGCTGAGTACCGCGGCCCAGAAGCGCGGCGCGACCGCCTTGCTGACCGGATCGATGCCCATCAGGCCGAGCGCGGTGATCTGGTCGGTGGCGCGCATGAGCCCCAGCTCGGCGGCGATCGAACTGCCCGCACGGCCGATGAACAGCAGGCCGGTCAACACCGGCGCGAGTTCGCGATACAGCCCGAGCCCGAGCAGCGCGCTGACCTGGTTCGACGCACCGTAGGTGACCAGCGCGTTGTAGCCGAGCAGCGTGACCGACAGGCCGACGAAAGCACCGCCGACCGCGATGATCGGCAGCGAGCGCGCGCCGATCTTGTAGATCTCGCGGACCAGCTCGCGCAGGAAGTCGGCGGTGGGGCGACTCGCGCGCAGCACCGCGAGCGAGAACAGCCCGGCCTGGCCGAGCGTGCGGATGGTGGCGGCGAGCGCCATCAGGCCACCGCCCCGGCGGTGTCGGCCGCGCGGGGCGCGGCGTCGAAAGCGATCGGCCCGTCCGGCGCACCGCGCAGGAACTGCTGCACGAAGGGGTCGGCGGAGGCTGCGAGTTCGGCAGGCGTGCCGGAAAACACGATGCGTCCGTTGGCGATGACGAGCGCGCGGTCGGCGATGGGCAGTGTCTCGTGCACGTGGTGGGTGACGACGATGCTGGTCAGCCCAAGGGTGTCGTTGAGGCGGCGTACCAGGCTCATCACCACGCCCGAGGCGATGGGGTCGAGCCCGGTCAGCGGTTCGTCATAGACCATCAGCGGCGGATCCAGCGCGAGCGCCCGGGCCAGCGCGACGCGACGCGCCATGCCGCCCGACAGTTCACGCGGGTAAGCATCGGCCGCCGCACGCAGGCCCACCGCATGCAGTTTCATCTCGACCAGCCGGCGAATGAGCACCGGCGGCAGGTCGGTATGGGTACGGATCGGCAGCGCCACGTTCTCGGCGACGGTCAGGTCCGTGAGCAGGCCATTGCCCTGCAGCAGCACACCGATGCGTTGGCGCAGCGCCAGCAGTTCGCGACCGCCACGCGGCATCAGCTGGCCGAGGACTTCGACCGAGCCGTCCGCCGGCTCGAGCTCGCCGGTCAGCGCCGCGAGCAGCGTCGACTTGCCGCTGCCGGAGGGGCCGAGTACCGCAACGACTTCGCCGGCCGCGACCGCGAGGTCGACATCGCGCAGCACGGTGCGTCCGCCTCGTACGAGGCGCAGTCCGCGAAGGGCGACGATGGGAGGCTCTGGGGTCATGGCAGGTGCAACGCGGACGGCGGCGCGCAGCATGCGACCGCGCGGCTGAATGGGCTGGAAGTCGGGCCATTCTCGCAGGCGGACACCGCAGGAGCCACCGGCCGGCGGATCACCGCGGGCCATGCGCCGCGCGGCGATATGCCATGCAATGCACCCCCCACTGCCGGGATGTCCGCATCTCACCCACTGCGACGCGTTGCGGCAAGATGGCGCGATGCCTGCCGGTGCGGATTTCCGCCTCTACCACTCGAATTCGCTGGAGATCCTCGCCGGGTTGATGGCCGGGGAGCTGCGGCAGCCGGTGGCCGGGCGGGCGCTGCTCGAGCCCGACGTGGTGGTGATCCCGCAGCCGTCGATGCGTCGCTGGCTGCAGGCGACGCTCGCGCGCACGCACGGCATCGCAGCCAACATCGTGTTCCTGACGCCGGGCGAGTTCGTCGCCCATGCGCTCGACAGCAATGTGGAAGGGCGCGCGGATGACCTCGATGCCGACGCACTGCGCTGGCGGTTGTTCGCGCTGCTGGGCGATGACGCCTTGCTGCGCGACACGGCATTTCGCGGCCTGCGCGGCTACCTGCATGCCGGCACCGGCGAGGTCGATGCGCTGAAGGCGTGGTCGCTGGCAGGAGAGCTCGCGGCGACGTTCGGGAAGTACGAAGCCTGGCGTCGCGACTGGCTGCTGGCCTGGGATGCCGGCCAGGCGCCGCGCGATCCGCAGGCCATGCTGTGGCGGCGCCTGGTGGGCCGCCGCCCGCATCGCGCGCGCCGCGTGCAGCGCTACCTCGAACGCTTCGGCGCGGAGGGGCCCCAGGCACCGTCGGCGCTGCCCTCGCGCCTGTTCGTCTTCGCCGCCCTCAATGTCTCGCCCGACGTGCTGCGCGTGCTCGCGAGCCAGGCCCGTGTCGGCACATTGCATTTCTACCTGCCCTCGCCCACGCGGCCCTACTGGGGTGACGTGCGAACGCTCCCCCACCGGTTGCGTATGAGCGAGACCACCGCTTTCGGCGACGTGCTCGACGTCGATGACAATCCGCTGTTGCAGGCCTGGGGTGCATCCGGCCGCGACTTCATGGCGGTACTGGGTGGCTACGAGACCGTGCATCCGGACTACGAGCTGGCGGCCTACGACGACCCCGAAGACGGCCCGGCCCCCGACTTCCGTGGCGAGACACTGCTCAGGCGCCTCAAGCGCGACCTGCTGCATCGTCGCCCGCCGCCGTCGACGCCGTGGCGCGATGCGCTCGACCGTACTGATCCGAGCCTGCAGGTGCATGCCTGCCACACGCGCCTGCGTGAGGTGCAGGTGCTGCACGACCAGTTGCGCGCGCTGCTGGAGGATCCTCGCTACGAGCCCCCGCTGCAGCCTCGCGAAATTGCCGTGCTGTCGCCGGACATCGATCCCTACGTGCCGTACATCGAGGCCGTGTTCGGTGGCGTGGCAGAGCGGCGGGATTTCATTCCATACACGGTCGCCGACACCAGCCCACTGGCTGCCGAGCCACTGGCCGAGGTGTTCGCACGCCTGCTCGCGCTGCCCACGGCCCGGCTCGGCCTGAACGAGGTGCTCGACCTGCTGGCCACCCCCGCCATCGCGCAGCACGCGGGGCTCGACGGCGCGATGCTCACGCGACTGCGCGGCTGGCTCGAGTCCGCCGGTGCCTGTTGGGGGCTGGACGGGGCGCATCGCATGCGCCATGGCGCGCCCGACGACACGCTCCACACCTGGCAGTTCGCACTCGATCGTCTGCTGCTCGGCCATGCCACCGGCAGCGACGCCATGCTCGGCGACATCGCCTGCTGGCCGGAGATCGAAGGCGGCGACCTGGCCGTGCTCGACACGCTGGTCGGCTTCCTGCGCGTGCTGACCCGCTTCGAACGCGCATTGTCGAACGCGATGCCCGCCGATGCCTGGCGCGAACGCCTGCTCGCCCTGCTCGCCGCCGTGCTGCCCGAGCGGCCACGGGAAGCCGCCGACGAACGCGCATTGGGGCGCCTGCGTGACCTGATCGAAGGCTTCGCCGATGCCGCGCGTCGCGCGCAACTGGTGCTGCCAATCGAGCCGGAGGTCGTACGCGCACATTTCCAGGCGAGCCTGGCCGAGCCCGACACGCGTGCGCCGCTGATGACCGGCGGTGTCAGCTTCGGCCGCATGGTGCCGATGCGCCTGCTGCCGTTCCGCGCGATCTGCATCCTCGGCCTCAACGACGGCGAGTTCCCGCGCCGCGATCCGCCTGGCGGGCTCAACCAGCTCGTGCGCGAGCTCGACGGACCGGCGCGCCGCCATGGCGACCGCTCGCTGCGTGACGACGACCGCTTCATGTTTCTGCAACTGCTGGCATCGGCAAACGACGTCTTCTACCTCAGCTACCTCGGCGCCGACCCACGCGATGGCAGCGCGCGCGAGCCATCGGTGCTCGTCGGTGAACTGCTCGACGTCGCCGCGGCCTATCACGCGAGGCCGGACGAGGCGCGGCGTGGGTTTGTCATTTCTCATCCGTTGCAACCGTTCTCGCCTGAAGCGTTCGGCGCCGCTGACGATGCCGGCGAGCCCCGCCGCTTCAGTTACCGCGCCGAATGGCAGGCCGCGTCCCGCGTCGCGCCGGCGCGACGACGTGAGGCGTCACCGTGGGTCAGCACCGTGCTGCCGCTGCAGGATCCGCCGGCACGCGACGTCTCGCTGCGCGAACTCGACCGTTTCCTGCGCAGCCCGCCGGAGGCATTCCTTCGCCAGCGCCTGCAGGTACGCCTGCCCGAGGTCGGCCTGCCGGTGGGGGATGTCGAACCGCTGGTGCTGGAGCGCCGCGCCGACGGCCGCCTGCGTCAGGCCGTGTTCGATGCCTGCGTGGGCGGCGCCACGCACCAGCTGCATCGCCGGCTCCGTGCACGCGGGCTGCTGCCCGGCGGCGCTCTCGGCGCGCGCGTGCTGGATGTGGTGATCGACGAAGTGACGCCGTTCGCTGCGTTGTTCACCCAGTGGGCGGGAACGGCAACGGGCGACGAGCTGGGCTTCGATCTCGATCTCGACGGCATGCGCCTCGCCGGCTGCCTGGGCAACCTGCATCCGCAGGGCCTCGCGCGCTGGCGTTTCAACAGCCTCCATGGCCCGTCGCAGATCGCGCATGGTCTGGACTGGCTCATCGCGAACGCGTCGGGGCGCCGCCTGCCGCTGGTGCAGTTCGCGCTGCACGACGGGCGCGCCAGCGTGATCGAGCGCGCGCCCATCGACCCCGCGCAGGCGCGCACGGCGCTGGCCATGCTGCTCGCTCTGCGCGGCGCGGGCCTGCGCGAGCCCTTGCCATTCGGCGCCCATGCGGGCTGGGCCTGGTATGACGGCCAGGATGAGGCCGCCTGGCAGAAGGCGCGCAAGCGCTGGCAGGACACGCAGGCCTGGGCCGAGGGCGACACGCCGGCGGTGCGCCTGACACTGCGCGGATGTGATCCGTTCCTGCACGAATCGCAGGGCGATCGCTTTCGCGCCCTCTCGCGCCGCATCTTCGATGCGGTCGTGCGTGGGCACGTGGAGGCCACGGCATGAGCATCATCGAGCGGTCATCGCGGCCATCCGCCACCCACACCGGCACGACGACGGCGGACGCGTTCCTCGACATGCCGCTCACCGGCGTGCAGCTGATCGAGGCGAGCGCCGGCACCGGCAAGACCTTCACCCTGGCGACGATCGTGACCCGGCTGGTGATCGAGCGCGGCCTGCGCATCGGGCAGATCCTCGCCGTCACCTATACCGAGGCGGCGACCCAGGAATTGCGCGAACGCCTGCGTCGCCGGCTGCAGCTGGTCGCACGCATCGCCGCGGGCGACGCATTGCCGCGCGATGCCGACGCCGGCGAGATCGCGCTGTGCCGCCAGTTGATCGAGCGCCAGCACCGTCACGAAGATGCCGATGCACTGCGCCAGCGCCTGCAGCAGGCCGCGCGCGAACTCGACCTCGCCGCGGTGCATACGATCCACGGCTTCTGCACACGCGTGCTGTCCGACCATGCACTCGAGGCTGGCCAGCCATTCCATGCCGGCGACCTGCTCGGCAACGCGCGCGAGTTGCGCGAGGCGGTGGCGGTCGACGTGTGGCGGACATTCGCCGCCGACCCGGACGATGCCATCACGCTGCGCGCGCTGTGGAAGCGCCCGGTCGACCTCGCGCGTGACCTCGTCGAGCTGATCGCCGCGCCGGTGCTGCAGCCCGACGCGCCGCTGCGGACCGATTCCGCGTTGCCGGCATTGCAGGCCGCCGCCACGGCATTGCGTGCGGCCTATGCGTTGCATCGCGACGATGCACGTCTTTGCATCGAACACGCACTGGCGAATGACGTGCTGAACCGTGCACGGGTCAGGGAGCCCACGCTCGCCAGGCTGTGGAGTTCGCTCGACGACTGGGCCTCGCGCAGTGCGTGCACGCCGTGGCCGCACGAGCGTCTTGATTTGCTCACGGCCGGCACGCTCGCCGGCTGTGTCAGGAAAGGTCGCGACGGCAGTGCGCTTGCATCGCCGCTGTTCGACGCGGCGCAGGCCTATATCGACGCCCATGCGGCGCACGATGACTGGTCACGCAGCTGCCAGCTCGGCCTGCTGCATCGCGTTCGCGACATGGCGCTGCAACGGCTTGACCAGATCAAGCGCCAGCGCGGCGTGCGCAGCTTCGACGATCTGATCGACGGCGTCGCCCATGCGCTCGACGGCCCGCAAGGCCCCGCGCTGCAGGTGCAGTTGCGTGGCCAGTACCGGGCTGCGCTGGTGGACGAATTCCAGGACACCGACGCGCGGCAGTGGTCCATTTTCCGTCGGGTCTTCGGCGACGAGGCGCGCGATGAACCATTGCCAGCGCTCGACAGCGCGGTGGCCCCAGCGCGTTTCCTGGCGCTGATCGGTGATCCAAAGCAGGCGATCTACCGCTTTCGCGGCGGCGACGTGCACACCTACCTGCGCGCGCGTGACGTCGCGCAGGCCGCCCCGGCGCTGTTGCGAAACTTCCGCTCGCGGCCCTGCCTGCTCCGGGCGGTGGAGCGCCTGTATGCCAATGCCGGCGCCCGGGCCTTCGTCGATCCGGGCATCCAGTTCCATCCGGTCGAAGCCGGCGGGCGCCGCGGCGACGACGCCTGCCTGCGCGGCGGTGTCGCGGCTCCGGCCCTGACGATCCGTCTGCTGCATGCCCGCAGCGATGGCAATGGCAAGGACTTCGACGCGGAGACCTCGCGCCGGCTGGCCACTCGCGCCTGCATCGAGGCGGTGCACGAAACGCTCGCGCTGTCCGCCGCCGGCCAGCTGTGCATCGACGGCCGCGCAGTGGAGCCGGGCGATCTCGCGATCCTCGTGCGCAAGCACGACGAGGCGCTGCGCATCCAGCGCGCGCTGGCCGCGGTCGGCATTCCCGCGGTGGCGGCCGGGCGCAGCAGCCTGTTCGCGACGGAGCAGGCGCTGGAGCTGCTGGCGGTCTTTGATGCACTGCTCGTACCCACGGATCCGACACGCCTCAACGCCGCGCTCGCCACCACGCTGCTCGGCTTCGATGCAGTGCGGCTGGAAGCATTGTCACGTGATGACATCGCGCGCGCGGTGCAACTTGATCGCGCGATACACCGGCGTGACCGCTGGCTGCGGCATGGGCCACTCGCTGTCATCGAGGAACTCTGCGCGGAGAATGCGCCCCGCCTTCTCGAACTGGTCGACGGCGAGCGCCGGTTGTCGGATTTCATGCAACTGGGCGAGGCGCTGCAGCAGGCGGCACAGGCCGCCCACAGCCCGCAGGGCCTGGTGGGCTGGTTGCGCACGCGGATCGCCGGCGCCGACGATGCCGACCCGGAGCAGCAGCTGCGGCTCGAATCGGATGCCCGTCGCGTGCAGATCATTACCGTGCACAAGAGCAAGGGCCTCGAATTTCCGTTCGTGTTCCTGCCCTTTGCCGGCATCGGCCGCGATGTGAAGACGCCGCGCTGGTGCAGCGTCCACCGTGACGAGGGCCGCGTGCTGCACCTGCAGCCCGATACCGACATCAGGCAGGCCTGGTTGCACGAGGCGCAGGCCGAGGAAGCGCGCCTGCTCTACGTGGCCCTGACCCGCGCCGAGCATGCGCTGTGGCTGGCCACCGGCCCGCTGTTCGCGCGTCGCAATACTCCGCTTGACGCGATGCTCACCGGCCTCGCCACATCCGCCGGCGACGGCATCGTGGTGGACGACCGCGTGCTCGCCGAAGAGGCGTTGCCCTCACTGCGCCTCGCGACTGCCGCCGTGCCGCCGCCGGCACGCACGCCGCGGCGCACGTTGGCGCGCGACTGGTCGATCTACAGCTTCAGCGCACTGGCACGCCTGGGCACCGGCGTGGTCGAAACGCTGCTGCCGCCGCAGGAACACGAGGCCACCCACGACGAGCCGGCGCGCATCGCCGAGCCGCATGACGCGCGCTTCGCCGGCGCACGCTTCGGCGATGTCGTGCATGCCGCGTTCGAGACGGTCGACTTCGGCACCTGGCGGGATTGGCACGATGGCCGTGCACCCGTCGGTCAGGAGGATGCGCTGGTCGATGCATTCCGTGGCGAGGGCTATCCGCAGGCGGACATCGATGCCGGCCTGCCACTGCTCACCGCGCTGGTGGGACACAGCCTGACCGTGCGCCTGCCCGAAGGCGCGCGTCTGTGCGATCTCGACAGCAGCGCGCGGCGGGCGGAGATGGAGTTCCATTTCTCTGTCGAGCAGGTCGGCGTCGACGCGCTGCTGTCAACGGCGCAAGCGCATGGGCTGCTCACCACACGCGAGGGCTTCGGTGGGCGACGCCGGCTCGACGGGCTGATGACCGGCAAGATCGACCTCGTCTATGCGCATGCCGGCCGCTACTACGTGCTCGATTACAAGACCAATCGCCTGCCCGACTACCAGCCGGGCACGTTGGCGCGCGCAATGCACGAGAGCGAGTACACGCTGCAGGCCGCGATCTATTCGCTCGCCCTGCATCGCTGGCTGCGTTTCCGGCTCGGCGCCGCCTACGACTACGACACCCATTTCGGTGGTGTGCGCTACCTGTTCTGTCGCGGTGTCGACGCGCAGCGCTCGCCGTCGCCCGGCATCCACGGCGATCGCCTGCCGCCCGCCCTGGTCGATGCGCTCGACGCGCTCTTCGCCGGAGCCGGCGCGTGAGCCTGTTCGACACCCTGCAGCGCAGCGGCGCGTTGCGCCCGGTCGACCTCGCTCTGGCGCACAGCCTGCAACGGCTCGATCCGGATGCCGATGATGCAGCGCTCGCGGCGGCGGCACTCGCCTCGTACGCGGTAGCGCAGGGCCATGCCGCGTTCGACCCGGCCGCCGTGGCGGACCTGGTGCAATCGTCGATCGTCTGGCCCGGGCTCGACGAATGGCAGGCCTCGCTCGCGCGCTGCAGCTGGGTCTGGCAGGCGCATGACGACACGACGAGCGACGAGTCGGCGCCGCTGGTGGTCGAAGGCGGGCGTATCTACCTGCGCCGGTATCGCGAATACGAATGCCGGCTCGCCGCGGCGATGCGGCGCCTGTGCATGGCACCCGTGGCACCGCCCGCAGAGGCGGTCGACGCCTTGCATGCGCGGCTGTTCCCCAAGCATGCGAACGGCGATGCCCAGGCGCGCGCGGCGCGGGAGGCACTACGGCATCCGGTGCTGCTTGTCACTGGCGGCCCCGGCACCGGCAAGACGACCACGATCGCCCGTGTCCTGCTGCTGCTTGTCGCGCAGGCGCAGGCCGACGGACAGCCAGCGCCGCGCATCGCCCTGGCCGCACCGACCGGCCGGGCCGCCGACCGGATGGCCGGCAGCGTGCGCCGCGTCGCCGATGCATTACGCGCTGACGGAGTCGAGCCGGCGCTGTGCGACGCCCTGCCGACGGGCGCGTCAACGCTGCATCGCCTGCTCGGCTTGCTGCCGGGCCACGCGCATGCGAGCGCCGATGCCAGGCATCCATTGCCGCTCGATGTACTGGTTGTCGACGAAGCGTCGATGGTCGACCTGGCGCTCATGTGCAAGCTCGTCGAAGCACTGCCGACCGGTTGCCGTCTGTTGCTGCTCGGCGATCGCGACCAGCTGCCATCCATCGAAGCGGGAGATGTGCTCGCTGCACTTTCCGATGCGGCCGATGCGATGCCTGGAAACGGCGCGCCGCTAGCCGGTTGCCGCGTGCATCTGGATCGCGGCTACCGCCAGAACGAAGGCCTCGTGCTCGATCCGGTGACCGATGCGGTGCGGCGGGGCGATGCCATCGCCGCGTTGGCAAGCCTGCGCGCGGGCACCCCCGGTGTGCAATGGCATGAAGACGTCCTCGACCCACTCGCCGGTGCATTGCGCACGCATCTGCTGGCGCGGTGGAGCGCGCTGTTGGCATGTCGGGAACCGATGGCCGCTCTCGGGCTGGCTCACCAGGCGCGCCTGCTCACCGCACTGCGCGATGGGCCCCAGGGAGCATCGCAACTCAATGCACGGATTGAACTCGCCCTGGCCGGCCCGCAGCGTGAGCCGTATTTCCATGGGCGCCTGCTGATGGTGACCGAGAACAGCCCGCGGCACGGTCTGTTCAATGGTGATGTCGGCGTCTGCCTTCGCGAGCACGGTACATCGGTGACCTGGTTCAACAGCGCCGATGGCCCGCGTCCTTTTCATCCCGCTGCATTGCCCGCGCATGTCAGCGCATTCGCGATGACAGTGCACAAGGCGCAGGGCTCGGAATTCGATTGCGTCTGGCTGCAGTTGCCTGCGGTCGAGACACGCGTGCTTTCTCGCGAACTTCTGTACACGGCGCTCACGCGCGCGCGAAATGAATTGCACGTGCTGGGGCCCGCCGCGTCGGTGGAGAACGCGATTGCAAGGCAGGTGCGACGCACCTCCGGGCTCGCAGCACGTCTTGGCCCCGAGCGCATTCGTTAAGCGGCCGTTCGCCTAAACCGGCTGTTTCTTCACCCCTGATGTACTGGCCGCCGCCTAACGTGGACTACACCGCTGCCAACCGGCAGCCGGCCCCCCAAGAACAACTGGAGTCACGTATGAGCGACGTCAAGAAAGACCATAACCTCGGTTCGGGTACGGGTGCAGTGGCAGGTGCAGTGACCGGTGCTGCGATCGGTTCGGCCGCGGGCCCTGTGGGCAGCCTCGTTGGCGCCGTCGCCGGCGGCATCATGGGCTCGAAAGCGGGCGACTCGATCGCCGAAGCCGTCAATCCGACCGGCTATGAGAGCCACTTCCGCGACAACTACACCAAGACCGACTACTACAACAGCAGCCGCGACTGGAACGACTACCAGCCTGCCTACAAGTACGGCTACGAGACCTATGGCCAGTACCGTGGCAAGGATTTCAACTCGGTCGAGCCGGAACTGGAGCGCAACTGGGAATCCACCAAGGGCCAGTCGCGTCTTGCCTGGGGTGAAGCGCGTGGCGCCGTGCGTGACGGCTGGCATCACATCGAGCGCGCGATTCCGGGCGATGCGGACCGTGACGGGCGTTGAGTGATCGTTCGTAGCATCGACATGTGACCAATCGATCTTGGCCCACTGCGCCAGCAGTGGATCAATGGTCGGAGCTGACGCCTCGTCTTCGGTTATCTGGTCAGTGTTGTTGCTGCGACAAGCGATACCCGTAGCAAACAGGGGCCCCATCGGGCCCCTGTTCTTTGCGGAAGCGCATCACGCATCGTGCGACCACGTATTGGGTCTGTACGAGATCAAGGGCTCCGTGCTGCATGCCGTCTGTCGGCGGCACATGCGGCCACTGCGCTACGATGCGCGGCATTCCTCGAAACCGAGTGGCCCATGGCCGATACCGACAAGCCCAGCCGTGACGATGCCGAAACCGCCGTCCGCACGCTCCTTCGCTGGGCCGGCGAAGATCCCTCGCGCGAGGGCCTGCTCGACACGCCGCGCCGCGTGGTCGATGCCTATGGCGACTGGTTCAGCGGCTATGAGACCTGTCCGAAGACGTATCTCGAGCGTACGTTCGAGGAAGTCGCCGGCTACGACGAGATGATCGTGCTGCGCGACATCGAGTTCGAGAGCCACTGCGAGCACCATATGGCTCCCATCATCGGCCGCGCGCATGTGGGCTACCTGCCCGATGGCAAGGTCGTCGGCATCAGCAAGCTGGCGCGCGTTGTCGATTCGTTCGCGCGCCGCTTCCAGGTGCAGGAGAAGATGACCGCGCAGGTCGCGGAAGTCATCAATCGCGTACTGCAGCCGCGTGGCGTTGGCGTGGTCATCGAGGCTGCGCATGAATGCATGACCACGCGAGGCGTGCACAAGCGCGGCGTCAGCATGACCACGTCGACCATGCTCGGTTCGTTCCGCGACGATGCACGCACGCGCGGTGAATTCCTGCAGTTCATCCGGTCCGGCGCACGCTGAGTTCAGCCGCGGTGCGAGGCCGCAATCAGCACGTTGGCGACGACATCCATTTGCGCGGTATCCACGTGCAGATGCGGTGCAACGCGGAATACCCCGTCGCGCTCGATGCAGACGATGCCGTTGTCCCGCAGCGCGGAGCGTACGGCGCTGATGGCAGCATGATCAGGCCGCAGCCCCAGCAGGTGCGGCGAGCGCGGCGTGATGCACCAAGCAGCCAGCCCTGCATCGGCAAGGCGTCTTGCCAGATGCCCAATGATCATGTCGAGGTGCCCTGCGATCGCGCCAGGCGACCAGTCGAGCACGTGCCGTAATCCCGCTTCGGTCACCGCGAGTCGCAGCATGTCGGGTATCTCGCCGGCATCGAAGCGTCGTGCGCCGGGCCGATAGGCGGGAATCATGCCGGCCTCGAACCACCAGGACGTTTCCGGTGCGAGTGTCTGCCAGTGGCCCTCCAGCGGCTCGATGCGTTCGCGCCACTCCGGCGCCGCCCACAGCAGCGTGAGCCCCTTGCCACCGAGCAGCCATTTGTAGGTGACGCTCATCGCGAAGGCCGGTCGCCACCGCGCGACATCGCAGGGCAGCACGCCCAGGCTCTGGCTGAGATCGAGCACGAGCGGGATGCCGCGCGCATGTGCAGCGCGCGCGATCTGATCCAGATCGATGCGTCGCCCGTCGCGCCAGTGGGATTCGGTCAGCACCAGCAGCGCGACGGGCGTGTGTTCGATCAATGCGACCAGATCGGCAGTTGCCCGCTCGCGGCCGACCGTTGCGAGCACCGCCCCGGCCTGCCGGCAGCGACGTTGCCACGGCAGCAGAACAGAGGGGAATTCGGCATCGAGCATGACCACCCGTTCGCCCGCGGCGAGCGGCCACGAGGCCGCCACCATCGACATCGCATAGGCCACTGATGGCACCAGTGCGACGGCGTCGGCATCTTCCCGCGCATCGGCATGGAACAGGCGCGAACCCAGCCCGCGAACGCGCTCGATCGCGGCTTCCCATTCCTCGCTGGTGAGGCGCCAGGGGCTGGTCGCCCCGTCGAGAGCCGCGCGCGCCGCCGTATCCACCGCGCGCAATCGCGGGGCGTTCGATGCGGTATCGAGATAGATCGTCTCCACCAGCGGCAGGAATGCGGCGCGGGCATCGTCGGGCCATGGCATGCAGGCACTGTAGCCGGCGGGCATCGCGCAGCCGTCACCCGCCCATCGCGATCTGTCCGCACACTGGCAGGATGCCGTTGATCGATACCGACCCCGCGCGCGCCTTGCCAGAGTGCACGCCCGATGCCCGGCCAGATGCGCCCGCGCGCCCTCGGCTTGTCGCACGCTACGACATGGTGCGTGCGCGCAGCCTTGCGCTGGCATCGCCGATTACGGCCGAGGACGCGATGGTGCAGAGCATGCCCGACGCGAGCCCGACCAAATGGCATCTCGCCCATACGGCCTGGTTCTTCGAGACTTTCGTGCTCGGTGGCTTGCCCGGTTACCGGCCGGTGGACGAGCGCTGGGCGGAACTGTTCAACAGCTATTACCAGAGCATGGGCCCGATGCATGCCCGTCCGCGGCGGGGCGTGCTGTCGCGCCCCGCGCTGGCGGAGGTGCTCGACTACCGCGAGCGAATCGATGCACGCATGCACGAGGCATGGCAGCGCGATGCATTTGATCCGGCGGCCTGCCATCGCATCGAACTGGGGCTGCAGCATGAACAGCAGCACCAGGAGTTGCTGCTAACCGACATCAAGCACGCCTTCGCCTGCAATCCGTTGCGCCCGGCCTACCGCACGGACCTTGCGATAAAGCAGATGCCTGCCGGCGCGCTGGATTGGCTTGCCTTCGACGAAGCGATAGTCACCCTCGGCGCGCCATGCTGGCCCGGCGCCGCGGACCACTTCGCCTTCGACCTCGAATCGCCGCGCCATCGCGCGCTGGTCGGTGCGTTCGAGCTGGCGACGCGCCCGGTGAGTTGTGGCGAATATCGCGAGTTCATACGCGATGGTGGCTATCGCGATGCCACGCTCTGGCTCAGCGAGGGATGGGCTCGCGTGCAGGAAAAGGCATGGGCGCGGCCGCTCCATTGGCTCGACGAAGACAGTGAATTCACTCTCGGGGGCGTGCGCGGGATCGACGCCGGTGCACCGGTCGCGCACCTGAGCTACTACGAGGCCGATGCTTTTGCGCGCTGGGCTGGCGCACGCCTGCCGACGGAAACCGAATGGGAGTGCGCGGCGCAGGGCGTGCCGGTGGCTGGCAATTTTGTCGAGTCCGAATACTTGCATCCGCATGGCGATGCGCGTCCCGGCATGCGCCAGCTGTTCGGTGATGTCTGGGAATGGACGTCGAGCGCCTACCTGCCTTACCCCGGCTTCCGCCCGCTGGACGGCGCGCTCGGCGAATACAACGGAAAGTTCATGTGTGGGCAGCACGTGCTGCGGGGTGGCAGCTGCGCCAGCGCATGCGGCCACCTGCGTGCGAGCTACCGCAACTTCTTTCCCCCGGACGCACGCTGGCAGTTCAGCGGCTTGCGGCTTGCAAGGAATGCGCGATGAACCAGTTCGATGCGAGCCTGCATACCTCCTTCGCCGCGCCACTCCCGCTGCTGGACCTGTGCCCGACGCCTGATGACCTGCGTGGCGACGTGATCGCCGGGCTGTCGGCCCATCCGAAATCGCTGCCATCCAAGTATTTCTATGATTCCCGCGGCTCGCAGCTGTTCGAGGCGATCACGCTGCAGCCCGAGTACGACCTCACCCGCATCGAGACCGCGCTGCTGCAGGCCGTGCTGCCGGAAATCGGTGACTCGATCGGCGCTGGCGTGCATGTCGTCGAGTACGGCAGCGGCAGCGGCAGCAAGACGCATCTGCTGCTCGGCGGGCTCGCCTCCGTGGTGGCCTACACCCCGGTCGAGATCTCGCGACAGACCCTGCTGGACACCACGCGTCGTCTCGGCCGTGCCTTTCCCGATGTGCAGATGTTGCCGGTCTGCGCCGACTTCACCCGGCATGTGCCCGTGCCGCCGGCGCGCACACCCGCGACACGCACGCTGGTGTTTTTCCCCGGCTCGACCCTCGGCAATTTCGATGGACCGCGGGCGGTGGAACTGCTGGGCGCGATGCGCGGGACGATGGGTGTGGCGGGACGTGCACTGATCGGCATCGATCTGGTCAAGGACATCGGAGAAATGGAAGCGGCCTACAACGATGCCGCTGGCATGACCGCCGAATTCACCCTCAACCTGTTGCTGCGGCTCAACCGCGAGATTGGCGGCGATTTCGACCTTCGCGCATTTTCCCATCGCGCACGCTGGTCGCCCCAACGCAGCCGCATCGAGACCACGATCGTGAGCCGGTGTGCGCAGAAGGTGCATGTCGCGGGCCACGTGTTCGCGTTCGAACGCGGCGAAGAACTGCAGGTGGAAATCAGCCAGAAATACACTGACGTCTCCTTCGATGCGCTGGCCAACGCCGCCGGCCTGCATGTCGCGCGGGGCTGGAATTCGCCGGGCGATCGCTTCGGCCTACGACTGTTGGAGATTGCATGAGCGCCAGTGACGACATCCTCGACTGCCTGATCGTGGGTGCGGGGCCGGGCGGCCTTACCGCGGCGACGTACCTCGTGCGTTTCCATCGCCGCGCGCTGGTGGTCGACAGCGGCAGGAGCCGCGCGCGCTGGATCCCGACCAGCCACAACGCGCCGGGATTTCCTCACGGCGTCGCCGGCACCTCGCTGCTGAAACTCCAGCGCGAACAGGCAGTGGGTTTCGGGGCGACCATCGAGGAAGGCTGCATCGCGCAATTGCTGCGCGAAGACGATGTCTTCGTCGCGGTGGCTGCGGATGGCCGACGCTGGCGCGCGCATACGGTGATCCTCGCGACCGGGATCGTCGATGTGATGCCCGCGCTGGATGGCCTGGAAAGCGGCATCGCCGCCGGCGCCGTGCGCCTGTGCCCGGTCTGCGACGGCTACGAGGCCAGTGACGGCCGCGTTGCCGTCTATGGCCCGATGGACAGCGCGATCGGGCATGCCTTGTTCCTGCGCACGTTCTCGCGCGATGTCAGTGTGGTGGCCAGCGACGACAGCATCGCCTCGGACGAATGCCTCGCCCAGGCGAAGCGCGCAGGCATCGGCCTGTATCCGCAGGCCTGTGCGCTCGCCCATGTCGACGGACGCAGCCAGGTACGTTTCCCGGACGGGCGCGAGGAAATCTTCGACACGCTGTACCCCACTCTGGGCAACTCGCCGAACACCGCGCTGGCGGCGGAACTCGATGTGCAGTGCGATGACGACGGCGCAATCGAAGTGGACGAGCACCAGGAAACCAGCGTTGATGGGCTGTACGCGGTAGGCGACGTGGTGAGCACGCTCAACCAGATCGCCGTGGCGGTGGGGCAGGCCGCGATCGCCGCGACCGCGGTCCACAACCGCCTGCCCCGCAACTGGCGTGAGCGTCCCGACCTGCAGGCCGATACCGCCCCGGAATTGCCCACTCCCGCCGGCTAGCCTCGCCGCTTACACTGCGCGCCCGCTTCCGGACCCGACTCCGTGGACGCCGCCCATCCTTCCGGCGCTCGCCGCGCCGCGCTCGCTTTCATCTTCATCACGGTGCTGATCGACGTGGTGTCGTTCGGGCTGATCATTCCCGTGCTGCCACACCTCGTGCAGCAGCTCAACGGCGGCGATACCGAACATGCGGCGTACTGGATCGGCGCTTTCAGCTTCGTCTTCGCGCTGATCCAGTTCTTCACCTCGCCGATCCAGGGCGCACTGTCGGACCGCTTCGGGCGGCGCCCGGTGATCCTGCTGTCCTGCCTCGGGCTCGGGTTGGATTTCGTGTTCATGGCGCTGGCACCCACGCTGGCCTGGTTGATGGCCGGGCGGATCATCTCGGCGATGACGTCGGCCAGTTTCACCACGGCCAATGCCTATATCGCCGATGTGACGCCGCCGCAGGATCGCGCGAAGAGCTTCGGCCTGATCGGCGCGGCCTTCGGTCTGGGTTTCATCATCGGGCCGCTGATCGGCGGCGTGCTCGGTGACATCGACCAGCGCCTGCCTTTCTGGGCCGCGGCCGCGCTGGCCCTGGCGAACTTCCTCTACGGCCTCGTCGTGCTGCCCGAATCGCTGCCGAAGGAAAAGCGCAGCGCCCGGTTCGACTGGCGTCATGCGAAGCCACTCGGCTCGATCCACCTGCTTCGCCAGTACCCGCAGATCCTCGGCCTGGCCTTCGTCGTATTTCTGGCGAACATGGCGCACTACGTCTATCCGAGCACCTTCGTGCTGTTCGCGGACGTGCGTTATGGCTGGGGCGAACGTGAGGTGGGCTACGTGCTGGCCGTAGTGGGCGTGCTCAGCGTGGTCGTCAACACGCTGGTGGTGGGGCGGCTGGTGCGGCGTCTTGGCGAGCGCCGCGCACTCGTGCTGGGGCTGGCCTGCGGCGTGGTGGGCTTCACTGTCTACGGGTTCGCGACGTCGTCCTGGGTCTTTCTGATCGGCATGCCGATCAGCGCCTTGTGGGCCGTTGCGCAGCCGGCGACGCAGGCACTGATCACCCGCGAGGTCGGGCCGGAAGCACAAGGCCGGATGCAGGGCGCGCTGATGAGCCTGGTGAGCCTGGCGGGCATCGCTGCACCGGTGATGTTCGCGGGGACATTCGGTTACTTCATCGGTCGGCGCGCACCGGCCTACCAGCCCGGGGCTGCGTTCTTCCTCGCCGCGATCGTGCTGGCGATGGCCCTGGTCATCGCGATCCTGCACGCACCGCGCACGAAACCCGTCGTCGTCTGAGGGGTTGGCGCGGCCTTGACGCGTGCGCGTCGATGCTCGACCCATGAGCGCCGTCCTTTCTTCACCTTCCGACGGTGCAATCGCCGCGCGCGACGCGGGACTCGTCCATGTCAGTGATGCCCGGCCGGGCATACGTCGCGGGAAACAGGGCGACGTGTTTGCCTACATCGCTCCGGACGGGCAGGCCGTGCGCGACGAGGACACGCTCGCACGCATCCGCTCGCTCGCGATACCGCCGGCCTGGACGGATGTATGGATCTGCAGGCAGGCCAATGGCCACCTGCAGGCCACGGGACGCGATGCGCGTGGTCGCAAGCAGTACCGCTATCACCCGGACTGGGCCGTGGTGCGTGGCGACGGAAAGTTCGAGCGCATCATCGCTTTCGGCGAGGCGTTGCCGAAGTTGCGGCGGCGACTGCACAAGGACCTCGCATTGCCCGGCTTTCCGCGCGCGAAGGCGCTCGCGATCGTGGTCTCGGTGATGGCGCGCACGCTGATCCGGGTCGGCAATGACTGCTATGCGCGCAGCAACCGCTCGTTCGGGCTGACCACGCTGCGCAACCGGCATGTCGGCTTCCTGCGTGGGGGCCGCGCGAAGTTCGCGTTCCGCGGCAAGTCCGGGCTCGAACACGAGGTGGTCCTCGATGATGCGGAGCTGGTGAAGCTGGTGAAGCGCTGCCAGCAACTGCCGGGGCAGTCGCTGTTCCAGTATGTCGACGATGAGGGCGCCACCCAGCCAGTCGGGTCGGCGCAGGTAAACGATTACCTGCGCGAAGCCCTGGGCGAATCGTTCACCGCGAAGGATTTCCGAACCTGGGGCGGCACCCTGGCGGCGATCGTCAGGTTCGCCGGCACCAGCGTGCCTGCGGAGGCGAGTGAGCGCGAACTTCTGTCGATCGAGAAAACGGTGGTCAGTGAAGTGGCCGGCTTGCTCGGCAATACGCCTGCCATCTGTCGCAAGGCCTATATCGACCCGTCGGTGTTCGCCGGCTGGCGCAGTGGACGCCTGCAAGAGGCCACGACCGGTGCGCGCGATGCACGGGGCTGGGAGCGCGCGGCCCTGCGCTTCCTGCGTGACGCGCGACGTGACGCCGCGCGAGCAGGCCGCGCATCGCGCAGTGCACTCGGTGCCGTGCGCAGACGCACGCGGGTCACCGCCGAATCCGGCGCGACGACACGCCCCCGCGCGCGGGCGCGATCACCCAAGGTGGCGGTCAAGCCGATCGGCGCCCTCCACGTCCCGGTGTCGAACTGATCGGGCAGGGCACGATGCGGCATGCATCCCGCCCTGCATCCTGCGTCGCGGCGGCTGCCGCCACGCAAGACCGCCTCAGCCGCAGCGGATGCTCGTAATGACGTTGTTCGCGTCGACGTGGATGTTCAGCCGCCCTTCGCGGAATTCCATCGTCACCATCTGGCCGGGCTTGAGCACGCGGGCCATGTCGGCATGCGCGCGGGTACGCGCCAGCTCGACATTCGATGCGGTCGCCGGCTGGCCGACGAGCGACTGCGCGTCCTCGGCATGGCATTGCGCGGTGATGGGTGGCGTCGGGTCACTCATGGGCGGGGCAGCCGGGGTCGAGGTGCAGGCCGCGAGTACGGCGGACAGGGCAACGGGAATCAGGACGGCAGGCTTCATGCGGCATCTCGCTGGAGAGGAGCGGCCGATGCTGGCGGCAGGCGTGGCAGGGCGGCGTCAACGCCGACGGATCAGCCGCAGGTGGCGCGGGTAATGAGACTGTACCTGTCCAGGAACAGGTCAAGGCGATCCACGCGCGCACCGGATGGCGCGCGCTCGCCGGGCATCACCAGATTGGCAATACGGCTGCCACTTGCCCGACGCGCCTGATCGACGATATCCGTGCTCGCGGCGCGCCCGATCCAGGGATCGGCGCCATTGGCACGGCAGGCGACCGGCGGCGTTCCCGCATCGGCCGGCGGCATCACGCTGCAGGCGGCGACGGAAGCCAGCAGGACAGCGACCGGGAAAACCAGGCGGCTCCATTCGCCTTCGCGTGCATTCGATGTGGGCATGTCGAGGCATTCCGTGGAAGTGGAGCTGCTTTCAGACTGGATTCGGTCTCGTGTGCGAAATGTCAACGCCGTTCAGCCTGTTCATCGCAGAGCCGAAGCAGCAGTTGCGCGAGTGTCGCGACATCCTGCCGGTTGTGTTCGGCAACGCGACGAAGATCCGTCGAAGCACCGCCGCGCAGATAAGCCAACCAGGCTGCCGGTGCCTGTGCACCGGGAAGATCATCCTCGCGCAGGATGCACAGCGCTTCGCGCTCGATCGTTGCGAGCCGGCAGTTTTCCCAGCGCCCGCGCCAGCGCCGGCGCGAGGGATGCAGCAGGTCGAGGTGGTCCAGGCCGTGCAATGCATCCGGGAGGCGTGCGAGGCGGTAGCGCGTGCGCAGCAGCGGCGCGTCATAGCTGCGGCCGTTGTAGCTGGCGAGCACGGTGGATGGCCCGAGCCAGCGCGCGAACTCCCGCAGCATCGCGTTCTCCGCCGCCATGTTCGCGATCAGCAACTGGCGGATGCGCAGTGCGCCGTCGTGCCAGTCGGCCGCGCCGATCATGAACGCACGCGTGCCGGTGCCGCCGGTGAGCCCGGTGGTCTCGGTGTCGAAGAACAGCAGGTTCGATGTCTCGACATGGTCGTCGCGACGTGCGAATGCGAGCGACAGCGGTTGGCAGGGCGGGACATCCGCGATGTGCGATTCGATCAGCCACAGGCCGTGGTCGATCTCGACACCCGGCAGCGAGCGGTCGATCCCACGGCGCGGCACTGGCGCGGCCGGCGCGCGCCCGCGCACGCCGAGCAGGCGACGCAACGAGGCGATGCGCTCATCCACCCCGTTCCGTGCGTTCGCCGGCACGGGCTGCACTGGCATCGCGATCGGGGCCGGCAACGCGCCCGCCTGATGCTTGAGCGCGCGCAGCTTGTCGAGCGTGATGCTCAAGCCGCGGCTCCGTACCCGGTGCAAGAGCGCAGCAGGACACCGGGCGGCGATGCCATGGCCGCAATGATCCCGCAAGCGTTGTGCTCGACCGGGCCGCGCACCGAGGGGTTCATGCGGCCGACTCCAGTGCACCGCGATCGTCCGCGGGCAGTGACGCTCCGTCCGTCTGCAGCAGTTCCAGCACGCGATGGGCGAGTGCGCGCGGTGAGGTGGCTGCCTCCCGCGCCTCGTCCGAAGCGAGGATCGGGCCGACGCATGCGGGACAACCGCCGCGACAGTCGCAACGTTCCAGCAGTTCCATAGCGCGCTGCACGAGTTCGGCCTGGCGTTGCCACAGTGGTTCGGACAAGCCGACACCGCCGGGGAAATTATCGTAGAGATAGATGGTCGGCACGAATTCCTGCAGCTCGCCGACGTTCAATGCCTGTCCATCGCTGCTCCGCAGCCGGCTCCGTCCACCTGCCTCCGCGGTTGCGAACCAGGCGCCGTCGCCATTGCCGATCGCCTTCTGCAGGTCGCGTGCATCGGCCATCACTGCGAGCGTCGCGACGACATGCAGCGCATAACCGGCGCCCAGGAAGCCGTCGAGCGCGTCCTGCTTCGATGCGAACCACGACAGCAGGGCCGGCTGCGGCAGTTGCCACCACGCCGCGGTGGTGTGCAGTTCCTGGTCGGGCAACGTGACCGGCCCGTAGCCGATGTTCTCGTGCGTGTAGTAGCGGATCTTCTTGTAGCCGGCAACGCGGCGGACCACATGCACCTCGCCATGGTGTGCGCTGCCGTGGCTCGCGCGGCCGCTGTCGAAATGGGACAGAACCTTGAGCTTCGTGTAGTCGATCGAATCGGTGTAGTAGTCGACGAACGTTCGCGTCACAAAGGCCTTGCGGCCTTCCCAGTCGAGGCGTTCGACCTGGTACGGCGTGGACTGCACCATGTGGATCGCGCCTTCGTACAGCGTGAGCGCGGCGGCGGAATAATCGACCTCGGCGATGATCTGCTGGCGCCCGTCGGTGCGGTCGACCACGACGAAGTTGCCGTCGGCGACCGAACGCAAAGACACCGCATTGGCCGGATAGCTGTCGGCGATCCATTCCCAGCGGTCACCTTCGCGATGCACCACTCCACTCTCGGCGAGCGCTTCCAGGTACAGGCCTGGCTCGATCGGGCCGAAGTGCTCGTCGGCCACGAACGGCAGCTCGAAGGCGGCGCAGCGAATGTGGTCGAACAGGATCAGTGGCTGGTCGGGGGCGGTGCGCGCATGTTCGGGCGGCGCGTCGATGAAGAACTCGGGATGCCGGACGACGTACTGGTCGAGTGGTTGCGAATTCGCCACCAACACGCCGAGCGAAGGTTGCTGGCGGCGCCCCGCGCGACCAAAGCGCTGCCACGTCGCCGCCACGCTGCCGGGATAGCCATTGAGGATCACGACGTCGAGCGCGCCAATGTCGACGCCAAGCTCCAGCGCCGACGTGCTGACGATGCCGTCGATGTTGCCGGCGCGCATGGAGCGCTCGACCTCGCGACGTTCGGTCGGTAAATAACCGCCCCGGTAGGCGCGAATGCGCGGTGGCTTGCGCGGGTCGTGGTCGAAGACGTCCTTGAGGTACTTGGTCAGCACCTCGACCATCAGCCGCGTCTGCGCGAACACCAGCGTCTTCAGCCCGGATTTGATGGCGAGCCGCGCGATGCGGTTGCTCTGTGATCGCGCGCTGGCGCGCAGGCCAAGGTCCGGATTGATGACCGGCGGGTTCCACAGCAGCACGTGCCTGTCGCCAGTTGGCGCGCCGGATTCGGTGATGGCGGTGATCGGCGCTTCGATCAGCGCCTGCGCATGCTCGTGCGGATTGCCGATCGTCGCGCTGCACAGGATGAACTGCGGATTGGCTCCGTAGAACGCGCAGATGCGCTTCAGGCGTCGCAGGACATTGGTGACGTGCGAGCCGAACACGCCGCGATAGGTATGCACTTCGTCGATCACCACGAACGAAAGGTTCTCGAAGAACTGCGCCCACTTGGTGTGATGCGGAAGGATCCCCTGATGGAGCATGTCGGGATTGCTGACCACGATGTCGCCATGCAGACGGATCGCCTGGCGTGCATCGCCGGGGGTATCGCCGTCGAAGGTGAAGGCTTTCAGGCCAAGCTCACCGGCGCGCGAAAGATCCAGCAGTTCGGCGACCTGGTCCTGCGCGAGTGCCTTGGTCGGGAACAGGTAGAGGGCCTTCGCACCGCGTTCCATCGCCGCGCTGACCACGGGCAGCGTGTAGCAGAGCGATTTGCCCGACGCGGTGGGCGTGACGATGACGACATGCTCGCCGCGTCGCGTGGCGTCCCAGGCCCCGGCCTGATGCGAATACAGACGTTCGATGCCGCGCACCTTCAAGGCCGCGGCGAGCGCCTGCGGCACATCGGGCGGAATCCCGGTGTAGGAACCTTCGCGGCCGGGCAGTGTGAAGTGCCCGGTGATGCGGTCGGCATAGCGACGCGCGAGTGCCTGTGTCAGGCCGGCGCCATCCGTCCGCTGCGTGCGTGGCGCCGCCAGGGCGGCCAGTAACGCCGCCGGCGCCTCATCGACCGCAGTATCCGCCGATGATGCTTCGGGCCTCGCCAGTTCGCGTCCCATTGCCTTGCCCGCCGAGATGGTGAGCGCGGATTGGGCCGCAGTGGCGTCGCAACGGCTGAGTCCCGCGAGGACATGAGATCAGCCAGTGCGCAGGTCCGCGTCATGCAAGCGGCGAGGCATGAGCCTTCGAAGTGTTCCCTCGCTCGGGATGCCGATCCCCTTGGACAGCCCATGCGTGTACAGCGTGATGTGCGGTGCGGGCGCAGCCAACTGCCGACCCAGCAGCTCACCGAGCCAGCGATGGAAATGCACCATTGCCGGCAGCTCCACCAGCTCGATGATGCTGGCGACAGTGGGGCGGCCGCTCTCTGCCCGCACTGGTTTTTCCACCAGCAGGCGTGGCCCGCCGCGTTGGACCTGCCAGTCGAGCGCTTCGAAGGCGGGGCGTGTGGCCGCGTCGAGCCGCGTGCCGAATGCCCGCCGCAATTCGGCGCCCAGCACCGCGCCGACCACCGTGACGTGCAACTGGTCCTTCGCCTCGAAGCGGCGGCCGTCGATG
>SCUY01000028.1 GCA_004322525.1 Lysobacter sp.
AGCGCGCGGTGGTATCGCTGCTGGCGGGCGATGTCTTCGATGCACGCCCGGTGGTGTGGCGCCTGCGCGTGTTTCGCCTGATCTACGCGCTCACGGCGCTCACGATGCTGCCTGCCGCCGCGCGCGGCTGGCTCGGGCGTCGCCGGCAGGCACGCGCCGGTTTCGATGCCGAAACACTGCAACAGGACCTGACGTGACCGTGGCGCCAACGGCCGCGCCCGCGCTCGCGGTGCGTTACCACCATGGGCCGCCCGATGCGCTGCTCGACGACCGTCATGTGCTCGCGGTGATCGGCTTCGGCGCCAATCCGCCACGGTCTACTGATCCGCGCCTGCTGTCGGTCGCGCTGGAGCCGCTGCATCGCGCGCCGCTGGAGGTCTGGCGCGTACAGGGTGACGTGGTGCACGGGCGCCTGGGTGATCTCGCTTTCGCCCATGACGATGCGCTGCTGTTTGCCGCAATGGAGGTCGCCGAGGAGGCTCGCGACATCCGGGGCGCGGCCGATGAGGCCTATTCCGCACTGCGCCGCAGGACCACCGACCTCGGCTTTCCGCACCTGTTGCGCGTATGGAACTACCTCGACGACATCACCATCGGCGAGGACGACGAAGAACGTTACCGGCACTTCTGCGTCGGCCGGGCGACCGGGCTGGGCAATGACTTCTCCACCGCGACACTGCCGGCGGCCACCGCGATCGGCCGCGTGCATCCGGTGGGGCGTCTGCAGGTCTACTGGCTCGCGGCGCGTACCCCGGGCCTGCCATTGGAGAATCCGCGCCAGGTCAGCGCCTATCACTACCCGCGCCAGTACGGCCCGCAGCCGCCCAGCTTCGCGCGTGCGATGTTGCCGCCGGGCGGCATGCCGCTGCTGATTTCCGGCACGGCGGCGATCCGCGGCCATGCCTCGCTGCATGCCGACTGCGTGGATGCGCAGCTCGACGAGACGCTCGCCAACATCGAGGCCCTCGCCGGCGTTGCGCGGGTGCGCGGAAGCCGGTTCCCCGTTTCGCTGGGGCCGGGCACGACGCTGAAGGCCTATGTCCGCGACGAAGCGGAACTCGCACGGGTCGACGCTGCGCTCGCCGCGCGCCTTCCCGACGTGCCGCGCATCGTCCTGCATGCGCGCATCTGCCGGCGCGAACTGCGGCTGGAGATCGACGGCGTGCACGGCGTGGCCTAGAGTCGCTTCGATACCGGTCCAAGGAAAAATACGATGGGGCTCATCAGCCTGCTCTGGGGCATCGTGGCACTGCTGTGGATGCTGCTTGCCCTGATCCCGCTGCTTGGCGCGTTCAACTGGCTGGTGATCCCGTTCGCCGGCATCGGCGTGCTGTTGGCCGCGCTCGGGATCGCGATGACCGGGCGCGAGAGTCGTGGGCGCGCGAAGGCCGCCTTCCTGCTCAACCTGGTGGTGATGCTCGTCGCCGCGATCCGCCTCAGCCTTGGCGGCGGCGTGATCTGATCAGGCCGTACGTACGCGCGCGGCCACCAGGGCCCGCGTATGCGGATGCCGTGGTGATGCGAGCACGTCGGCGGTGATGCCGGCCTCGACGATGCGGCCATCCTCCATCACCGCGATGCGCTCGGCGATCGCGGCGGCGGCGTCGAGGTCGTGGGTGATGAACAGCAGCGCGAGGCCGCGCTCGTGCTTGAGCCGTGCCAGCAGGGCGAGGATCGACGCGCGATGGTGGGCATCGAGGGCCGAAAGCGCTTCGTCGCAGACCAGCACGTCGGGCGCGAGCGCGAGCGCGCGGGCGATCGCGATGCGCTGGCGTTGGCCGCCGGAGAACTGGTGCGGATGCCGGTCGAGTACATCGCTGGGCAGGCCGACCGCCATCATCAGGTCTTCGGCACGGGCACGGAGTTCACCACGCGCCATGCTTCGATGGATGCGCAATGGCTCGCTGACGATATCGACGATGCGCATGCGCGGATCGAGCGAAGCGTAGGGATCCTGGAAGACGACCCCCAGCCGCGGGCGCAGGGCGCGCAGGCGCGCCGCTGGCAGGCGTGCGAGATCGACGCGGCCACCGTCGTCGCCATGCAGCAGCACCGAGCCACCGGCCTGGCGCGAGAGACGGAGCACTACGCGGCCCAGGCTGCTCTTGCCGCTGCCGCTCTCTCCCACCAGCGCCAGCGCTTCGCCGCGATACAGATCGATATCCACACCATCGAGCGCATCATGCGTCGCGCCGCGATAGCGCAGCCGCAGGTCGCGGGCCTGCAGCACGCAGGGTGGAGGCTCGCCCGCGCAGGGTGCGAGCGCGACGGTGCCGGCGGCGAGCAACTCGCGCGTGTAGGCCTGCGCCGGAGCGTCGAACACGCGGCGTGTGCTGCCCTGTTCGATAACGGCGCCTCCTCGCAGCACCAGCACGTCCTGCGCATAGGCGCCGACCAGTGGCAGGTCGTGGCTCACCAGTACCAGCGCGAGGCCATCCTCGCGTCGAAGCTGATCGAGCAGGTCGAGCACTTCGCGCGCGATCCGGGCATCGAGCGCGGAGGTCGGCTCGTCGGCGACCAGCACCCTCGGTGCACTCGCCAGGGCCAGTGCGATGGCGATGCGCTGGCGCTGGCCACCGGAGAACTGGTGTGGCCACCGACGCAGCGCAACGGCCGCGTCGGGCAGCTGCACGCGTTCGAGCAGCGCGCGCGCTTCGACGGTGGCGGTGGTGCGGTCGAAACCGCGCACGTGGCGCAATGTCTCGATGAGCTGCGCCCCGATGCGCTTGAGTGGATGCAGCGAGGCGAGCGGATCCTGTGGCACCCAGCCGATGACACGGCCGCGCAGGTGGGCATGTGCCGACGAACCGATCGCGATGGATTGCCCGTCATGCCGCAGATGACCGCTCGCGATCAGGCCATCCGGCAGCAGGCCCAGCAGCGCCTGCACCGTCAGGCTCTTGCCGCTGCCGCTTTCACCCACCAGCGCGATGCAATGGCCCGGCTGTACGTCGAGCGACAACGGGCCGAGCAGGCACCGCGCCGCGGTGGCGACTTCGAGCCCATCGAGCTGCAGCAGGGGGCTCATGCGGCGACCTGTGGCCGCGTGCGTACGTCCAGCCAGTCGCGCAGGCCGTCGCCCAGCATCTGGAAGGCGGCCAGCGTGGCGACGAGGAAGCCGGCCGGGAACAGCAGCGTCCAAGGCGCGCTGTCGAGTTCCTGCACGCCTTCGCTGAGCAGCGTGCCCCAACTCGCGGAGGGTTCGTCGACCGACAGCCCGAGGAAGCCCAGGAAGCTTTCGACCAGGATCGCCTGCGGCAGGATCAGCCCCAGGTACACGACCGCGAGCGGCATCAGGTTGGGTACCACGTGCCAGCGCAGGCGCTGCGCGAACGTCGCGCCCATCGCTTCGCTCGCGATCACGAACGGTGCGCTGCGCAGGCGCGCCGCCTCGCTGCGCATCACGCGGGCGAGGTCGATCCAGACATAGCCACCGATCGCGGCGAGCAGCAGTCCGAGCGACCGCTCGAACAATGTCAGCAGCAGGATCACCACGAGCAGGAAGGGGATGGCGCTGAACACGTCGAGCGCACGCAGCATCAGTCTTTCCAGCGGGCCGCCGGCGAGCCCGGCGATGGCGCCGTAAGTAACCCCGATCAGCAGCGCGACAAGGCTCGACATCAGGCCGATACCGAGCGAGAGGCGGCCACCGGCCAGCGTGCGAGCGAACACGTCGCGGCCGATCGCATCGGTACCGAACCAGTGGCCTGCCACCCCCGGTGCGACTGACAGCGCATCCCAATGCGGGGCATGCGGTTCGAAGGCCGTCAGCCACGGGCCGACGAGGCAGGCGAGCGCCAACAGGCCGATGACGGCGAGACTGGCACGGGCGAGCGTCGGAAGGCGCGGAGGCATGCCGGCATCCTATCGTCGCCGCTACCCCCTGCCGACCCGGGCGGCATTGGCGCATGGCCGTAATCCGCCGCCGCCGGCGGAACCCGTGGTTGTCAGGCCAGGCTCCCGCCGGACGCGGACGCGGACGCGGCTCCGCGCGGTAGACTTTCCCGCATGAGCTATCCCTACGTGCGACCGCGACGCATGCGCCGCGACGGGTTTTCGCGCCGGCTGATGCGCGAGACAGTACTCACCTGCGCCGACCTCATCTATCCGGTCTTCGTGCATGAACTCGCCGGCCGCGTGCCTGTCACGTCGATGCCGGGGGTCGATCGCCTCTCGATCGACGAGTTGTTGAAAGTGGCCGAGCAGGCCAGCGAACTGCGCGTCCCCGCCATCGCCCTGTTCCCGGTCACCGCACCGGAGGCGAAGTCGCTCGATGCCGCCGCCGCCTGGAACGACGAAGGCCTCGTGCAGCGCGCGGTGTTCGCGCTGAAGTCGCGCTTCCCCGAACTCGGCGTGATCACCGACGTCGCACTCGATCCATACACCTCGCACGGGCAGGACGGGCTGATCGACGAGAACGGCTACGTGCTCAATGACGAGACCGTCGATGCCCTGGTCAAGCAGGCGCTGAGCCATGCGCGCGCCGGCGCCGACATCGTCGCGCCCAGCGACATGATGGACGGCCGTATCGGCGAGATCCGCGCCGCGCTGGAGATGGACGACCACATCCACACGCGCATCCTCGCCTACAGCGCGAAGTACGCGAGCGCGTTCTACGGCCCGTTCCGCGATGCCGTCGGCAGCGCTGCCGCGCTCGGCAAGGCCGACAAGAACACCTACCAGATGGACCCGGCCAATTCGGACGAGGCACTGCGCGAGGTCTCGCTCGACCTCGCCGAAGGCGCCGACATGATCATGATCAAGCCCGGCCTGCCCTACCTCGACATCGTGCGCCGGGTGAAAGACGAATTCGGCGCACCGACGTTCGTCTACCAGGTGAGCGGCGAGTACGCGATGCTCAAGGCCGCCGCGCTCAATGGCTGGCTTGACGAACGCGCTTGCGTGCTCGAGGCATTGACCTCGATCAAGCGCGCGGGCGCCGACGGCGTGCTGACGTATTCCGCGCTCGATGCCGCGCGCTGGCTGCGCGAGGCCGGCTGAGGCTCCCGCCCGTTGTGACGGGCGCATATCCGTGGACGGCGCCATGCCTCATCACCCGGGTCACCAAGGTCGACATGGAAGCACTCCGCTACGCGGTCTTCGGACACCCTGTCGCGCATTCGCGCTCCCCGTGGATCCATGCCGCGTTCGCCGCGCAGTTCGGCATCGAACTGGACTACGCGCGGATCGATGCATCACCCGCTGACTTCGCTGCGGCACTCGACCACTTCGGCCGTGGCGGTGGACGTGGCGCGAACGTCACGCTGCCGCACAAGGCGGCGGCGGCCGCGGCGTGCACGGAACTGGCACCACGCGCGCAACGCGCCGGCGCCGTCAATACGCTGATCCGTCTGGACGACGGCATCGATGGAAGCGCGCGCTGGCGCGGCGACAATACCGATGGCATCGGCCTGGTGCGCGACCTGCAGCAGCATCACGGCCTCGCGATGCGCGAGGCGCGAGTGCTGCTGATCGGTGCGGGTGGCGCGGCGGCGGGTATCGCACCGGCCCTGCTCGATGCCGGTATCGGCGCGCTGGCGATCACCAACCGCAACCGCGAGCGCCTCGCGGCACTGGAGGCGCGGCTTGCTGACGGCCGCGTGCATGCCCGGCCGTGGCCGGCGCACGGCCCCGATGATGACGATGACGATGGCAATGGCAATGGCAATGGCAATGGCGATGGCGATGGCGATGGCGATGAGGCGCATTGCCCGCCGCGGCATGCCGCGGCTTTCGACATCGTGATCAATGCCACCTCGGCCGCGCGCGGTAGCGATCCGGCCCGCTGGCCGCTGCCGCGCGACCTCGCGCGGGGCTGGGCCGCGGTCGACCTGGGCTATGGCGCTGCCGCGGCGTCATTCCTGATGGCCGCGCGCGAACACGGCGCCGGCGCATGCATCGATGGCTTGGGCATGCTGGTCGAGCAGGCGGCCGAGAGTTTTTTCCTCTGGCATGGCTGCCGCCCCGATACGGGGCCGATCCTCGTGGCCTTGCGTGATTGACCGCGGCACAGGCCGGCGCGCCGGATGCCCGTCAGCGCAGTGTCACTGCGCCGGTTCAGCCGCCTGTGCGCCATATTGATGCCGGGCCATGCACAATGCCCGGGCCCGGCCAGGATGCGGCAGCGGGCGATGCCCTCGACATGGACTGGCCTCCCGGCCGTCACCGGGCCCTGTCCGAGGACCGCATGACCGCTCCCACCTCCGCGCATGACCACCTGCCCCCGGCCGCCCGCCTGATCGACATCGATCCCGAATGGCTGGATTTCGGGCCGGACGATCCGCTTGACGCGGCGCAATGGATCAATCCCTGTCTTGCCTGCAGCGCGATGCCGCGACTGGGGCTGGTGGACACCCGCTGGCAGGTCACCTGCGACTGTGGGCAGGCAGGTTCACCCGCGCTGCTGGCGGCCACCGCCGCCGTGAACTGGAACAAGTCGCCGCTCTCGCGGCATCCGCATTACCGCACGCTGCCGTTCTTCGCCCTGCACGATCTCCCGATTCCCCAGGCCCGCGCCAAGCTGCTGGTGCTGCGCGAGTACCTGGAAG
>SCUY01000029.1 GCA_004322525.1 Lysobacter sp.
CGTGGCGTCCACCAAGGCATTCACCACGCAGCTGGTCGCGCTGTTCACGCTGACGTGCACGCTCGCCAAGCTGCAAGGACGCCTGGACGCCGCACAGGAATCCGCTTATCTCGACGCACTGCGCCAGCTGCCCGGGAGCCTCCAGCATGCGCTCAACCTGGAGCCGCAGATCATCGCCTGGTCCGAGCGTTTCGCGCCCAAGCAGCATGCGCTGTTCCTCGGCCGTGGCGTGCATTATCCGATCGCACTGGAAGGTGCGCTCAAGCTCAAGGAAATCTCCTACATCCATGCCGAGGCCTACCCGGCGGGTGAGCTCAAGCATGGCCCCCTCGCGCTGGTGGACGAAGCGATGCCGGTGGTGGTGATCGCGCCGAACGATGCGCTGCTGGAGAAGGTGAAGTCGAACATCCAGGAAGTGCGCGCACGGGGTGGCGAGATGTTTGTCTTCGCCGACGCGGACAGCCACTTCGGCGAGTCAGAGCAGGTGCACGTGATCCGTACGCCGCGCCATGTCGGCGTGCTGTCGCCTATCGTGCACGCCATCCCGGTACAGCTGTTGGCCTACCACACGGCACTCGCGCGCGGAACCGATGTCGACAAGCCGCGCAACCTCGCCAAGTCGGTGACGGTGGAATAGGGCGATCGCCCGCCGATCCGGCGGTGGTAAGAGCTAATTAAGTCTCCAAACGATTAATTAAGCTTCTAAAAAGCGCGCCTATATCCTGTAGGCACTCATAATTAAGGCTCCGAAATTCGAACACCGACGGGCCGGTACGAACTCGTAGTTGGTCCAAATGCACCGCCGTGGGGGGCTGAGTCTGGCGACCACTCCGGAGCTGTCGGATGCACCCGCGCTGATCCCTGCTGGCCCTCACGCTGCTGGCCTGCGCGACAGCCCAGGCCATTGCGGCACCCGATGCGCTGGTATGGGAGGCCGCCTGTCGCCTTCGTGATGAATCCGTGGCCGACGAAGCCTTGGCCCGGCACGCGTCCGCGACGACGCTGCGCCTGCATTCCGGCCTGCGCTCGCATATCGCGCCGGGCGGCAGGCCTTCGTCGAGGGCGAGGCGGTGGCGGCGCTGGAAGACGACTACAACAGCGGCGCTAACCGCCGGACGGCATTTCCCGCGGTGATCGACCCCGCCAGTGTCGAGCTCAACCAAGCCTCGCTGCGCTGGCAGGGCGACAGCGCAAACGTAACCGCGGGCCGCCAGCGGCTGCAGCTGGAGAACCAGCGCTGAATCGGCAATGTCGGCTGGCCCCAGAAAGAACAGATCTTCGATGCCGTGTCGGTGGGCTGGACGCCCGCCGGGCCCGGTGGCATTGACCGTGGCCTGGCTCGACCGCGCGCACCGCGCCAGTGGCGACGATGCGGTCGGCCCGCGGGCGCGCGAGCGCGACCTCGACGCGCGGACCAGGCGGGGTAATCCCCCCGCTTTTAGCGGACAGCAGAAGTGGAGCTAAGCGGCGAGTGCCAGTTTCTGCCTGGGTGTGATCCCGCCGAGCGCCATGTTCGGGCGCTCGTGGTTGTACGTCCA
>SCUY01000213.1 GCA_004322525.1 Lysobacter sp.
CCGAGCAGCCGATCGCATGCTCGAGCTGGCGCGGACACAGCCGGGTTTCCTCGGCGTGGAATCGGCACGCGGCGAGGACGGCTTCGGGATCACGGTTTCCTACTGGACGGACGAAACAGCGATCGCCGCCTGGCGGGAGCATGCGGTACACAGCGCCACGCGGGAGCAGGGACGTACGCGGTGGTACGACCATTTCGAAGTGCGCGTGGCGAAAGTCGAGCGTGCGTATGGACGCAGGACGACGGATACCGAATGAGCGACATCCTCCAGACCATCCTCGCGCGAAAGGCCGAGGAGATCGACCAGCGCAGCCGTGGACGTTCGCTCGCAGACCTGCGCGCACGCGCGCTCGACGCAGCACCCACGCGCGGCTTCGTCGATGCGATCCGTGCGAAACATGCACAGGGCATGCCCGCGGTCATCGCCGAGGTGAAGAAGGCCAGCCCCTCGAAGGGTTTGATCCGGCCGGATTTCGATCCCGTGCAGATCGCGCGCAGCTATGAGGCAGGCGGCGCCGCCTGCCTGTCGGTACTGACCGACGTCGACTTCTTCCAGGGCAGCAATCTCTATCTCGGGCTTGCGCATCGCGCATGCTCGCTGCCAATCCTGCGCAAGGATTTCACGATCGACCCCTACCAGGTCTATGAGGCGCGCTTCATTGGCGCCGATGCGATCCTGCTGATTGTCGCCGCGCTGGAAGACGGGCCGCTGGTGGAGATGGCGAACCTCGCGATGGAGTTGGGCATGGATGTGCTGGTCGAGGTGCATGACATCGACGAACTTGAGCGCGCGCTGCAGACCGGCTGCCCGTTGATCGGTGTCAACAATCGCAACCTGCGCACGTTCGAGGTCTCGCTCGATACCACGCTCGCCCTGCAACCGGCGGTACCGTCCGACCGCCTGCTGGTCACCGAAAGTGGAATCGCGACGCGCGTCGATGTCGCCCGTCTGCGTGCGGCGGGTATCGATACGTTTCTCGTCGGCGAATCGTTCATGCGCGAGCCGGATCCGGGCAGGGCGCTGCAGCAGCTGTTCGCATGAGCCTGGCGGGCTCGCCCTATCCGGTGGTAGCGGCCGACGCGCCGCTGGTGGTCTTCGATTTCGATCACACGCTCTACGACGGCGACTCCGGCAGCCACCTGTTCGCCTGGCTGATCCGCCGAAGCGCCTGGCGCATGGTGCTCGCATTGCTGATCGCGCCCGTGGCCGGCCCTATGACCGCTTTCCTGCCCACGCGCCGGTTCGGCATCGGCGCTTTCGTATGGGTCGGAACGATCGGCCTGTCCGGGCGGCGCGACCTGGACGACCTGATCGATCGCTATGTCCTGGCCAATGCCGAGGGCATCCGTGCGCGGCTGCTGCCGGTCGCGCTGGACGTGCTGCACCGGCATCGCCAGGCCGGCGACCGCCTGGTCATCGCGACGGGGGCGCCGCCGGAACTCGCCCGCGCGATCCTTGCCTTCGTTGCGCAGGAAGATCTGCCGGTCGTGGGCACGAAGGTGGGCCGCCGCTTCGGTGCGGTGGTCGCGGTGCGCCACTGCCACCATGCGATGAAGCTGCGAATGCTGGCCGAGGCCGGGTTTGGGGGCGGGATCGCGATCGCTTATTCCGACAGCACCGCGGACCTGCCGCTGTTGCTGGCGGCAGGGAAAGCCGTGGTGGTGAACCCGAAAGCCTCGCGCGTCGCCGTATTCCAACGCCTGCTGCCGCCGGGAACCCCTATCTTGAACTGGGGCTGCCGTGATCGCGCGGGTGAGCCCGTGCCGGTCGCCGAAGGCGCCTGAGCGCTGTGCCTGCGTTATCCACGCTGCTGGGCTGACGCGCAGGCGAAGCAATGCAGCCGGGGTCGAGTGCGCTAGGTCCTGTTAACACTACTTGGCAAAGGGCTTTCTGTGCATGAAACTACGCGCATGGAAATCACACGTGAGCAGTACGCGCTGATCGAGGATTGCCTGCCAAGGCAGCGTGGGAATGTCAGCCTGTCGAATCTGGACGTGCTGAACGCGATTCTTTATGTCGCCGAGCACGGCTGCAAGTGGCGAGGGTTGCCGAAGCGGTTCGGGAACTGGCACACCATCTACACGCGCATGAACCGCTGGACAAAGGCGGGCGTGCTGGATCGTGTGTTCGAGCAGCTCCAAGCCAATCAGATTGTTCGGGTGAAGCTTGAAGCGGTTTCGCTGGACAGCACCAGCGTCAAAGTGCATCCGGATGGGATGGGCGCTCTAAAAAAAACGGCCCGCAAGCCATCGGCAAGTCCCGTGGCGGATGGAACACCAGGATTCATCTGGTTGCCGCGGATGCTCGTACGGCCCTGACGTTCTCGTTGTCACCGGGCCAGGCCCACGACGCGCCCGCGGGGCGCGACCTGCTGCGACGCCTTGGAGCGCAGACCCGACCCCTGCACTTGTTGATGGATCGTGCCTACGAAGGCAACGAAACCCGCCAGCTGGCCTTGGACCTCGGGTTCATCCCGGTCGTCCCGCCGCTGCGAACTCGAGTGGATCCATGGCAATACGATCGTGCAATGTATCGGCGCCGCAATGAGGTGGAACGTCTGTTCCGTCGTCTCAAGGGATTTCGCCGGATCTTTTCCCGGTTCGAGAAACTCGACGTCATGTTCCTGGGCTTCATCAGCTTTGCCTTTATCGCTGACGCGCTCAGGTTGTGTTAACAGGCCCTAGTCGCCAAGCAGTTTGACGAAATGGCGCGAGCCGTCGCCATAGCCACAGCCGTGATAGAAGGCGTGCGCGCCTTCGCGGCTGGCCGCGCTGTTGACCTCGATACGTGCGGCACCGGCTTGCCGGGCGATCAATTCGACCTCGCGCAACAGGCGCCGGCCGATACCCTGCCGTTCGCATTCGGCCTCAACAATCAGCGCGGTGATTCGCGCCTGTTCGGTGCCTCGCGCCAGCGAATACCGCAGATCCAGTCCTGCCATCCCGCTGGCGTGGCCATCGATTTCGGCGAGCAGCAGCCGCTGGCGCGGATCGGCCAGCACCAGCGAGATGCGTTCGGCGGCCTCGTCCCGCGTGCAGGGGTAGCCGAGCGCTTCCAGCAGTCGGGCGACATCGCTGGCGTCCCCGATCCGCGCATCGCGGATGCGGATGCCGGCCGGGTCGCCATGGCCCATCTCAGCGGGTGCCGTAGAGCACGACCGTCTTGCCGCGGGCGTGCAGGATGCCGTCGATCTGCAGCTTCTTGAGCACCCGCCCGGCCATCTCGCGCGAGCAGCCGACGAGCCGTGACAGCTCCTGGCGTGAGACCCGGATCTGCGTGCCCTGCGGATGGCTCATCGCCTCCGGCTCCTTGGCCAGGTCATGCAGGGTGCGCACGATGCGGTCGGTGACATCGAGGAAGGCCAGGCGGCCGGCCTTGCGGCTGGTGTCGAGCAGGCGGCGGGAAATCTGCGCGCCGATCGAGTACAGCAGCTTGGGCGCGTCCGTGGACAGCCGGGTCATCAGAAGGTCGTAGAAGCGGTCGTGCCCGATCTCGGCCAGCTCGGTCGCCGCGCGCGTACGCAGGGTGACTTCGCGGCGGTCGGTCTCGATGAAGAGGCCCATCTCGCCGACAAACTGCCCGGCGCCGAAGTAGCCGAGCACGAGTTCACGGCCGTCCTCTTCCTCGTTGATGATGCTGACCGAGCCGGAGATCACGTAATAGAGCGTGGTGGCCGAGTCGCCGGGGCGGAACACATCGGTGCGCGACGGATAGCGGCGGCGATGGCAATGGGCGAGGAAACGCTCGATCGCCGCGTTGTCGGGCAGCAGCGGGCTCTGGGCGCGCCTCGCCACGTGCGGATATGCCAGGTCGGGGGACATGGGCCGGGCTCGTGAGGAATTGACCGACTATATAGACGATCCGCCGCGAACGGCCAATCCCGTCACTCTTTTTGGCCAGCCCGGCCGGCGGCGGGCTGACCCGGCGGGTGCGTTCCCCCATCACTCCGCATGCCCCATAATCCCGCGTCTATTCTGGACACCAGGATCCACGCACGTGGTCAAGCCACTGCCGCGACTGCGGCTGCAGGGTTTCAACAACCTCACCAAGGCGCTGTCGTTCAACATCTACGACATCTCCTATGCCGCGTCCGAGGATGAGCGCCAGCGCTACATCCAGTACATCGACGAGGCCTACAACGCCGACCGCCTGACGCAGATCCTGACGGACGTCGCCGACATCATCGGTGCCAACATCCTCAACATCGCGCGCCAGGACTACGACCCGCAGGGCGCGTCGGTGACCATCCTGATCTCCGAAGAGCCGGTGATCGACAAGAAGGATGCCGGCCGCGAGATCATCGCTGACGCCGTCCTCGCGCACATGGACAAGTCCCACATCACGGTGCACACGTACCCGGAAACACATCCGGACAACGGCATCGCGACGTTCCGCGCCGACATCGACGTGGCGACATGCGGCGTGATCTCGCCGCTGAAGGCGTTGAACTACCTGATCGAGAGCTTCGAATCCGACATCGTCGTGCTGGACTACCGCGTGCGCGGCTTCACCCGCGACGTCAAGGGCAGGAAGCACTACATCGACCACAAGATCAATTCGATCCAGGACTACCTGGCGAAGAACATCAAGACGCGCTACGAGATGCTCGACGTGAACGTCTATCAGGAAAACATCTTCCACACCAAGATGCACCTGAAGGACTTCGATCTCGACACGTACCTGTTCGAGGAAAAATCGAAGAACCTCTCGTTCAAGGACCGGCTCAAGATCGAGGCGCGGCTCAAGCGCGAGATCGAGGAGCTGTACCACGGGCGCAACCTGGTCGATTGAAAGCCGGGTGCCGGGTGGTGATTAAAAAGCCCGCGATCCTGCGGGCTTTTTTCGCTTCTATCGCCGTGGCCGAACGGGTTGGAAGGAGTTGACACCGGCGGCATGCGTGGCCGCCTTTCACGATTCACGATTCACGATTCACGATTCACGATTCACGATTCACGATTCACGATTCACCACCGGTAAGCGACGGTCTTCATCACCTTGGAGGCGAGCGCCATCGCCTGCGGGAGCGGAGCCGGCAGGAGGCGTGCGCCAGCGGCTTCGGCATGATCCGCATGGCGGGCCTCGTCGGCTTTCATCACCCGCAGGATCGCGCGGCTGCGGGCATCGGCTGCAGGCAGCGCGGCCAGGTGTTCGTCGATATGCGCTTCGACCTGGCGCTCGGTCTCGACTACGAAGCCGAGGTTCCAGCCATCACCGCGCAGCCCCGCGGCGATACCGATCGCATAGCTGCCCGCGTACCAGAGTGGATTGAACAGGCTGGGGTGGCTGTCGAGTTCGCGAAGCCGCTGCGCGCACCAGGCGAGGTGGTCGGTCTCTTCCTGCGCGGCCTGCAGCAGGTGCCCGCGCGTTGCCGTGTCGCGCGCGACGGACGCCTGCCCGACGTACAGGGCCTGGGCGCAGACCTCGCCGACATGGTTGATGCGCATGAGGCCCGCAGCATGGCGGCGCTCGTCGTCGTCGAGCACGAGGTCGGCTTCTGTATCCGCCGGGTTGCGACGTTGCGCGGACGGGTTGCCGGCCACGGTTTCCAGTGCGCGCTGTGCGGCATCGAGCCAGCGGTCGATCGGTCGGAGGACGCGGGCGTTCATGGGCTCAGTCTAGCGAGCCGGCTGGCCAGAAACTCCAGCGGATGCTGCACCGGCCGTGACGTGGCGTTCTGCAGATGCAGCCGACAGCCGAGGTTCGCACTGAGCAGGCGGCTGGCACCCGACTGTTCAAACTGCGCGATCAGCGGCGCGCGAAACCCAGCGGCACGTTCGGCATCGGTCACCATCTGCATGCCAGCGGCTCCGCAGCAGCCGAAGCCGGCGTCGAGCTCGGTGATCCGCAGCCCCGGGACAGCCGCGAGCAGGCGGCGCAGCGCGGGAACGCTGCGCACCACATTCCGCTGGCTGCAGGGCAGATGAAGAGCGATGTGTTCTTCGCTGGCGCGCCAGTGCAGCCGGTCGATCCGCGCAGCAATGAAGTCGATCGCATCGGTAGTAGTGGTCGTCGGCAATGCATGGGCGACGGATTCGTGGCAGCCGGTGGCGAGCGTCACGACGGTCGTCGCGTGGCCGAACGCCTTCCGGTTGATCGATGCGAGAGACGCGGCGCCGGCCAAGTTACCTGCATGCGCGCCAATCGCGCCGCAGCAGTTCTGCGTCGCGGGGACGCGCAGGCGGACCCCCGCGGCATTGCACAGCTGTTCCAAGGCCACCCGCGCCGCTGATTCGTAACTTCGGGCCACGCAGCCGACGAAGAGGTCAACAGTCTCCTGCGTTCGTGAATCTTCCATGCGCGTGGCCACGTGCGCCTCAGTTAGGGCGGGCGGGCGCGGAAGTACGCGCAGGCGCTCCGGCACGAAGCGAAAGACGTGGCGGTACGCGCTGAACAGCACCGACAGGAGCCTGGGATGCGCGACCAGCGACTCGACCAACCGCTGGACGCGGGACGCCGGCCGGCGCTCGCGTTGCCGGCCGCGTGCCTGCAGGAGCAGCGCCCCGAACGGCACACCTGCCGGGCATACGGCTTCGCAACGCCGGCAGGCCAGGCACTGGTCGAGATGGAGATCGCCGCGTCCGGTCGGCTCGAGCGACTCGAGGGCCCAGGCCCGGGTGAGCGCAATGCGGCCCCGGGGGGACTCGGCTTCGATACGGTCGCGGCCATAGGTAGGGCAGGCCGGCAGGCACAGGCCGCACTGCACGCAGCGGTCGGCCATCGCGACCAGCGGGTCGGTGACGGGCGGTCGGTGGGGGGCGGGCATGGCCGGCGATGCTAGCACGCGGCCTTGGCGTGGCTTGCGCGCGCTATGGATGCCGGCTATGATTCCGCTTCTTTGTTCCGCCCACAACGCGAGGCGAAGTTCCGATGCGGCTACCGGCCCGCGGAATCAGCCCGACCACGCACCGAGTCGATTTTCGCCATGAAGACTTTTTCCGCCAAGTCCGAGACCGTCCAGCGTGACTGGTACCTCGTTGACGCCACTGGCAAGACCCTCGGCCGCCTGGCCTCGGAGCTCGCCCGCCGCCTCCGCGGCAAGCACAAGCCCGTCTATACCCCGCATGTCGACACCGGCGACTACCTCGTCGTCGTCAATGCGGAGAAGATCGCGGTGACCGGCAACAAGCTGGCCGACAAGAAGTACCACCGTTTCACCGGCTACGTCGGCAACCTCAAGACCGAGACCCTTGGCCAAGCGCTCGAGCGTCACCCGGAGCGCGTGATCGAGATCGCGGTGAAGGGAATGCTGCCGAAGAATCCGCTCGGACGTGCGATGTACCGCAAGCTCAAGGTCTACAAGGGTGCCGAGCACCCGCACGCCGCGCAGCAGCCGCAGCCGCTCGAGATTTGATGCGAGTCCGTCGCAGAAGCCCGCGCCTCCACGTGCGGACTCTTACCAAGGCATAGAACATGGCAACCCAGCAGAATTACGGCACCGGCCGCCGCAAGTCCTCTACCGCACGCGTGTTCCTGCGCAAGGGCTCGGGCAACATCACGATCAACCAGCGCACGATCGACGAATTTTTCGGTCGCGAGACCGCGCGCATGATCGTCCGCCAGCCACTCGAATTGACCAAGTCGCTCGACAAGTTCGACGTGGTGGTCACGGTCGCCGGTGGTGGCATCACGGGTCAGGCCGGTGCGATCCGCCTCGGCATTTCGCGTGCGCTGGTCGAGTACGACGAAACGCTCAAGATCGAACTGCGCAAGGCCGGTTTCATGACCCGCGATGCACGTGAAGTCGAGCGCAAGAAGGTCGGTCTACATAAGGCACGCCGCGCTTCCCAGTTCTCGAAGCGCTAAGCGTTCCCCGGAATGCCTGACCTTTGCCGTCGGCATTCCGGGCGCTAGAATCCGCTCCATAGCCCCGTCGCCAAGCGGTAAGGCACCTGACTCTGACTCAGGCATTCGGTGGTTCGAATCCATCCGGGGCTGCCAGTTCAAAAAACCCGCCGAAAGGCGGGTTTTTCGTTGGGTAACGCTTGGAATCGAAGCGAGCGCGTGGATCGTGCATTGCCTGCCGCAGGCTTTCTCTGGCAAGCATCACTTTGCGAATCGGCGTGCCCAGCCCGGTGCGTGGCTTGGCCAGATGTCCCTCCCGCCAGCGGCAGTTCACCGGATAGCCATCGCGGCGCATCGGGAACCGGGCCATTACAATTGATGACATGGCGCCATTGCGGCGCGTAACGCCCGGTGCGCCCATGAAACTCGGTTCACTCAA
>SCUY01000214.1 GCA_004322525.1 Lysobacter sp.
TGGTGCGGCTGCCCGGCACGATCAGGCGGTTGATATCGGTTGCCAGCATGAGCGCGCGGTTGGACAGGCTCATAGCTTCCGGCAGCGCGGCCTGCGATTCGGCAGGTGCGTCGGCGCTGTCGGCGGCCAGGCCGGTAAGCGTGGGGTCGGCGAATGCCGGTGCCGCGAGCAGCGCGAAGCACAGCGCCAGGCTTGCACGGGTGAAGGAACGGTTGCGGTTGTTGCCGGTCATCACCGGTGCCTCACGAAGTCGTCACGGGGGCATCATGCCGGCCAGACGGAGGCGTTTGGTTATCAAAACGTTAGGTGAGCGTTAATGCGGCCGCACCGGCGTCGCAGAAAGACGCTTCAGGATCGTGACAGCGGCGCTCTCAGCAGCCGGCGGGCGCTGGAGAAATGCTCGCGCCAGTACGGGCCGTCGAGACGGTCCAGCCGGACCGTACCGCCCGTGCTCGGAGCATGTACGAAACGTCCTTCCCCGACGTAGATACCGACGTGACTCACTACGCCGGCGTCGACGAAGACCAGCAGGTCCCCGGTGGCGATCTGACGGGGTGGGATGTCCGCCCCGGCCCGTGCCAGTTCTCCGGACGTGCGCGGCAATGTCCGCGACAGCACGTCGCGGAAGACGTAACCGATCAGCCCGCTGCAGTCGAAGCCGGTGTCGGGCGTATTGCCGCCAAAACGGTAGGGGGTTCCGACGAGCGACAGGGCGCGCATCAGCACTTCATTCGCCGAAGCCGGATCGTCGGGTGGCAGGGAGACCCATTTGGCTGGCAGGGGGACGCGTGCTGCCGGAGGTTTCCGGACGGCGACCGCAGGGCCACCGCAGGCCGCCACGCCGAGCGCGAAAAAGGCCCCCAGCAGCAAGGCGCGCGCTGGCGTGGGCTGGGTCTTGCCGGGATAATGCCGGGCTTCCATCGTGCGGCCAGCTTGACGGCTCCTTCACGGAGCGGCAAGGCCGTCGTCCTGCCCGTCCGGGCTTTTTCCTCCGCCGCCGGCGGCTCCAGGATCTGCATGAACATCGAAAAGAACAGCGTTGTCCGTTTCCATTACACCGTCTCGGAAGCCGGTCAGGAGCCGATCGAGTCGTCCGACGGCCGCGAGCCGCTGGCCATCATGGTCGGCCACGGCAACATCATCCCGGGCCTGGAGCAGGCGATGGAAGGCAAAGCCGCCGGCGACAGGTTCGAGGTCGATGTGCCCGCCGCGCAGGCCTATGGCGAACGCCGCGAGGGCATGACCCAGCGCGTGCCGAAGAAGCATTTCGAGGGTCAGCTACTGCAGCCGGGCATGCAGGTCGTGCTCAATACAAATTTCGGCCAGCGCGCGGTGACGATCCAGAAGGTGGGGATGACCGTGGTCGATGTCGACCTGAACCACCCGATGGCCGGCAAGGACCTCCACTTCGCCATCGAGATCCTCGATGTCCGCGAGGCGAGTGCCGAGGAACTCGAGCATGGCCACGTGCATGGCGAGGGCGGGCACCATCACTGATGGCGAGCATCGGCAACGCCGGCTTCCCAGCCGGCCATGCCGGTCGGATTTCCTCATGAGGTACACCCGAAAAAAAGGCCCGCCGAAGCGGGCCTTTTCAATTTACGCAGTTGCAGGATCAGTTGACGCTGACCGCGGTCCAGGTAGCCGCGACGGCGTTGTAGTTGGCCGAGCCGGCACCGTAGAGGTCTGTCGCCGCCTTCAACGTGGCAACGCGGGCGCCGGCATAGTTGGTGCTGGAGGTCATGTAGACCGTGAGCGCGCGGTACCAGATCTTTGTCGCAGCATCGCGCCCGATTCCGGCGAGCGTCGAGCTGTTGCACGTCGGGGACGTATGGCTGACTCCGCTGAAGGTCTTCGGCGTCGTTCCTTCCGCCAGCAGGTAGAAGAAGTGGTTCGCCACGCCCGAACTGTAGTGCACGTCGAGCGTACCGAGCGTGCTCGTGTAGCAGTTTGGCGACTTGGTGTCCTTGAACGGGTTGTACATGTAGCGCAACGCCTTCTGGGTCGAGCTTCCTGACACATTGGCGATGTAGATCTCCTCACCGATCAGGTAGTCGGGCGTGTCCTTCGCATTGTTGGCGTAGAACTCCACCATCGAACCCATGATGTCCGAGGTCGCCTCGTTCAGGCCGCCGGATTCCCCGGAATAGCTGAGGTTTGCCGAACGGCTGGTCACGCCATGCGTCATTTCATGGCCGGCCACGTCGAGGTCGACCAGCGGGCTGTAGGTCACGCCGTCGCCGTCGCCATAGCTCATGCAGAAGCAGCCGTCGGACCAGAACGCATTGACGTAATTGGTGCCCACGTGCACGCGGCTGTAGGAACCCTTGCCGTCATTCGCGATGCCGCTGCGACCGAGCGTCTTGTAGAAATCCCACGTGGTCGCGACGCCGAAATGTGCATCGGCGCCGGCGCTCGCGCGGTCGGAAGTCGCGTTGTTGCCCCAGGTGTTGTCGGCATCGCTGAAGATCGTTCCGGTGCCGGGCTTGCTGGTTGCACCGTTCTTGAAGTCGGTGGTGTAGGTGCTGCCACGGCCCATGTCACGCATCTGGAAGCCACCGGTGACGCTGTTGGTGCCCAGGCCGATGTTGCCCGAGTACAGGGTGCGCCCGGTGCCCAGTGCCGCCGCGGTCATGATCGTGTCCCAATGGTCGAGGACGAGCCCCGAGTTGGCATCGACGATGTAGTGCATGTCCGTGGGGGTCTGGTCGGCCTTGACGCCCTGCAGCACCACTTCCCAGCCGAGCACCGGACGGGCGCCGCGGGCATATACGACCTTGCGGGCGGTCGGGGTGCCCTGGAAGCCGGAGCCGAACCGCGCACCCGCTTCGACGATCGCGTCATTGGCGGTCAGGCGCGCGGCGAGGTTCGGACGCTCGCTGGATTTCAGCGTCAGCGATGCCGAATCGAACTGCCCGTTGCGTGAGTGGATGACCAGGTCGCCGCCGATCACCGGCAGGCCCAGGTAGGTGCGGTCGAAGCGTACGTGTTCGGTGCCATTGGCATCGACAAGTACCTGGCGTGCAACGAATGCGTCACCACCAGCGCGCCTGACCGCGAGGGCATTCGCATCGACGAGCCCTCGCGCGCGGGCTGCGGGGGTGAGGCCGGATGAGGCCGCCGCAAAGGCGGAGACACCGAGCGCTGCAACAATGGATGCCGCCAGCAGGCTGGATTTTGTGTAGGACATGGAGAACCCCCTGTAGATTCGTCGGATAACCCACGCGGACGTGGGTCGGGCTTTGTGGCTCGCTCCTGGTGGAGCGGCCCCCAGCGGTTCCGGCGGCATCCTGGCGACGCGGCAGCGGCTGTAGGCAACGTCGAAACTAGCGAAACCGGACGCCGACGGTGAGCGCCTGTTCAGTTTTGTGATGTCCGCCACCTTTGATGGCATAAATAACCAGGTTATTGATGCAATGCACCAAAAAAAGTGCGACGTGGCGGTGGTCGGTGCAGGCGCGATAGGCCTCTGCGTCGCCGTGGCGATTGCGTCGGCCGGGCGGAATGTCCGCGTCATCGATGCCGGGCTCGTGGGTGGCGGCAGTTCCCATGGCAACTGCGGCACCATCACGCCCAGCCATGCGCCGCCGCTGGCCGCTCCGGGAATGGCCGCCACCGCCTTGCGCATGATGCTGGCGCCGGATGCACCGCTGTATATCCGCCCCCGGTTCGATCCGCTGCTGTGGCGCTGGCTCTGGCGGCTGCACGGGCGCTGCACGCCCGGTGCCTGGTCGGAGAGCGCGAGAGCCAAGGCGGCGTTGCTGCATGACTCGCGCGCACGCCTGGCCGATTGGGTGGAGCGCTTTGCACTTGATTGCGAATTCGTCGAATCCGGCGAGGACTACGTATTCCGTGATCCGCGCCGCTTTGCGCAGGGCAGGCACGAAATCCCACTGCTGCGCGAGTTGGGCATTGGCGTCGAGATGATTGACGGGCTGGCCTATGAAGCCCTCGAGCCTGCGATGAAGCCGGGCGTGGCAGGTGCCATCCGTTTCGATGGAGATGCGGCGTTGCGTCCCGACCGTTACGTGGCCGAGCTTGCGCGCCTTGCGAACTCCATGGGTGTCGCGATCGTCGAGCAGTGCCCGATGCAGGCACTGGGCCAGGTGGGCGACCGGTGGCGGTTGATGCTTCCGGGCGGAACGCTCGATGCCACGCAGGTCGTGCTCGCGACCGGCGCGTGGTCGCCGCGCCTTGCGCACATGATCGGTCTCGACTGGCTGCGCGCCGTGATGCAACCCGGCAAGGGTTATTCGATCACTTACGACCTGCCAGCGCGCATCCCGCGGCGCCCGCTGGTGCTGCGCGAGCGCGCCGTCTGCGTGACCGCCTGGTCGAGCGGATACCGGCTCGGCAGCACGATGGAATTTTCGGGTTACGACGCGCGCCTGCATCCGCGACGCCTTGGCGCGCTCGAGCGCGGCGCCGCCGAGTACCTGCATGAGCCGGTGGGCCCCAACGTGCGGGAGCACTGGTTCGGCTGGCGTCCCATGTCCGTGGACGACGTGCCGCTGATCGGGGAAGCGCCGGGGCAGCCCGGTCTCTGGCTCGCCACGGGCCACGGAATGATGGGCATCGGCATGAGCGCAGGTACGGGCCAACTCGTCGCCGATCTCATGACCGGCCAGGCGCCGGCGATCGATCCATCACCCTACCGGCCTTCGCGGTTCGTGCGCGGATGAGATCACCCGCGTGACCAGCAGGCCGCGGCGTTGTTGCACAGCGCTAGCGGTCGCATTGCCGCACTGGCTCACACCCGACGACGTGCACGATACGATCGCCATACACCCGACCTGTGCCGAGGAACGTGCGCTCCTGCGTTGAGCGCCCCTGTTGCCATGCCCGATGCCACGATTCGCACCGACACCTACACGCTGCATCGCGGCCGCTCTCCACTGCTGGTGAGCCTGCCGCATGACGGCAGCGAGATCCCCGCCGCGCTCGCCGCGCGCATGCATGAATACGCGCAGGCTGCTCCGGATACCGACTGGCACGTCGCGCGGCTTTACGCTTTCGTGCGCGATGCGCTCGGCGCCTCCATGCTGGTTCCGCGTTACTCGCGCTACGTGGTCGACCTCAATCGCCCGCCGGACGATACATCGCTGTATCCGGGCCAGAACACCACGGGCCTGTGCCCGACGCGCACTTTCAGGGGGCAGCCGATCTACGTGGAGGGCGAGGTGCCGGACGAAGCGGAAGTGCAGGCGCGCGTCGGGACGTGGTGGCAGCCGTACCACGCAGCGCTATCCGACGAGCTCACGCGCTTGAAAGCCACGCACGGGCGCGTGGTGTTGTGGGAGGGTCATTCGATCCGCGGCGACGACCTGCCATTCCTGTTCGACGGGCGCCTTCCCGACCTCAACCTCGGCACTGCGGGCGGCGCGAGTTGCACGCCGTCGCTGCAGGCCCGGCTGGAATCGGCCCTGGCTGCGCAGCCCGCCTACGACTGGGTGACCAACGGACGTTTCAAGGGGGGCTATATCACTCGCCACTACGGCCGGCCGGCGCAGAGCGTCGAGGCGGTGCAGATGGAAATCAGCCAGCGGACCTACATGGACGAGCGCAGCGGCCACTATCTCCCGCACGCCGCCGCCAGCCTGCAGACGCTGCTGGGCGGGCTGCTGCGGGCGGCGATCGCCTGGTGATGCTATCGGCTGATCGTCAGTGCATCGGCCGGGGGTGAGCCCTGCTTGAGCGCTTCGAATTCCCAGAGCAGGTAGGGCGCACGGTAATGCGGTGGTTTTCCACGTAGACGCCGTGACAGGCGTCGGAAGGCCGCCGCCAGCCGGCTGGGCGCCGCGCCCCGCGCGCGGTTCTGGGGCGAGCCTGCCACAGCGCTGTACGCGTCGTGGATGTCGACCCATTCCACCCGCAGTGCGCGGAAATGCCCATCGAAACCGTACATGCGTCCCAGGGGATTCTCTCCGCAGAAGTACTCGTGAGTGCGCTCGGTGATGAAGTTGACATGCGTCGGGTCGGTGAACGCATCACGCGTCGGGTAGCCCGGCGTCAGCGCATAGAAGCGGCCGCCCGGCACGAGCACCCGCCAGATCTCGTTCATCAGCCGGATGAAGGGAAAGCAGGTGTCGCGCCCATCAGGCGTCGTGAGCAGGCGTGGGACATGCTCGAGGAAGTCGTAGGCGGACACCGAGCCGAATTCACCCAACGCGTACGGAATGGGATCGACCACGAGGTTCGCCACCCGATGCTCGAAATCCGTGTTCGCCGGGGCCGGGCGGACATCGATTCCGCACAGGATGGGACGTGCATACGGATTGCGCGGGAACTTTCCGCACCCCAGGTCAAGGTGCCGGTCGAACGGGTCCATCGTGAAGTCCGGTATGACGGGTCGCCGATGCTAGTCGACCTTCGGCTGTCGCGCGGTCCTCATCGGGTACGGGCGCTCTGCGCGGGGTTCAGGCCTCGAGCGTTGCCAGGTCGCCCTTGAGCTCCAGCCACGCCTTGCGGTCCGGCGCGCGCTTCTTGGCCAGCAGCATGTCCATGAGCGCGAACGTGCCATCGTGATCGTCAACCGTGAGCTGCACCAGACGGCGCGTGTCGGGATGCATGGTCGATTCGCGCAGCTGATCGGGATTCATCTCGCCCAGGCCCTTGAAGCGGGTCACGTTGATCGCGCCGGCGGGGGCGCCTTTTTTCTTCTGCGCGCGATCGCGTTCGATGCGATCGATGAGGATGCGCTTTTCCTCTTCGTCGAGCGCGTAGAACACCTGCTTGCCCACGTCGACGCGGAACAGCGGCGGCATCGCGACGAATACGTGACCCGCCGTCACCAGCGCGGGGAAATGCCTGACGAACAGTGCCGACAACAGCGTCGCGATGTGCAGCCCGTCGGAATCGGCGTCGGCCAGGATGACGACCTTGCCGTAGCGCAGCCCGCTGATGTCGTCGCGGCCAGGGTCACAGCCGATCGCCACCGCGAGGTCATGCACTTCCTGCGAGGCGAGCACGCTGCCCGAAGCGACCTCCCACGTATTCAGGATCTTGCCGCGCAACGGAAGGATCGCCTGGAAGTCCTTTTCGCGTGCCTGCCGTGCGCTGCCACCCGCCGAGTCGCCTTCGACCAGGAAGAGCTCGGTACGCGAGAGATCCTGCGACGAGCAGTCGGCGAGCTTGCCCGGCAGCGCAGGCCCCTGCGTCACCTTCTTGCGCAGCACCTGCTTCTCGGTCTTCAGGCGCGCGGCGGCGCGGTCGATCGCCAACTGCGCGATGCGCGTACCCAATTCGACATGCTGGTTCAGCCACAAGGAAAACGCATCGTGCGCGGCCGACTCCACGAAACCCGCGGCCTGTCGCGAGGACAGCCGTTCTTTCGTCTGCCCGGAGAACTGCGGGTCCGTCATCTTGATGCTGAGCACGAAGGCGACGCGATCCCAGACATCCTCCGGCGCCAGTTTGACGCCACGCGGCAGCAGGCCGCGGAAGTCGCAGAACTCGCGCAGTGCATCGGTGAAGCCCGAGCGCAGGCCGTTGACGTGCGTACCGTGCTGCGCGGTGGGGATTAGGTTGACGTAACTCTCCTGCACCAGATCACCTTCCGGTATCCATGCGGCGGCCCAGTCGACGACCTCCGTCTCCTTCGACAGGGAGCCGGAAAACAGACTGGGCGGCAGGATTTCGCGTTCGCCCAGTTCGCCCTTGAGGTAGTCCTTCAGGCCTTCCTCGTAGAACCACTCGTTGCGCTCGCCGGTCGCCTCCTCGAACAGGCGCACCGTCAGGCCCGGGCACAGCACGGCCTTGGCGCGCAGCAGGTGGCGCAGGCCGCGCGGGTTGAACTTCACGGTGTCGAAATACTTGGCGTCCGGCCAGAAATGCACGCGGGTGCCGGTGTTCTTCTTTCCGACGCTGCCGATCACCTCGAGCGCCGAGTCGCGGAAGCCGTCCTTGAACGTCATCCGGTACTCGTTGCCGTCGCGCTTGATGCGCACATCCACGTGAGTGCTCAGCGCATTGACCACGCTGACGCCGACGCCGTGCAGGCCGCCGGAGAAGGTGTAGTTGTTGCCGCTGAACTTGCCGCCCGCGTGCAGCCGCGTGAGGATCAGTTCGATGCCCGGGATCTTCTCTTCCGGGTGGATGTCCACCGGCATACCGCGGCCGTCATCGGAGACCGAGCAACTGCCATCGGCATGCAGCGTGACCTCGATGGTCTTCGCGTGGCCGCCGAGCGCCTCGTCCACGGAGTTGTCGATGACTTCCTGCGCCAAGTGGTTCGGGCGCGAGGTGTCCGTGTACATGCCCGGGCGGCGCTTGACCGGGTCCAGCCCGGACAGCACCTCGATGTCGGCGGCGTTGTATCGCTTGTTCATTAGTGGAAATACTAACAGGGTCGACCCGGTGGTCGCACGCCATAAAGCCGCAGACGACGAGCCTGGGCGGCTGCACCGGGCGCGTCATCGGCGCTTCGGCGTGCTCGGGGCGAAGGGATGGCTCGCCGCGGCAGGAACCGCCCTGTAAACTACGGGTTTCCTGCGACCCCTTGCCCATGACGTCCGCAAGCCATGTAACGCCGCTCGTGTTCGTCACCGGCGGCGTGGTGTCCTCGCTCGGCAAGGGCATCGCGGCGGCCTCGCTCGCGGCCATCCTCGAATCGCGCGGCCTGCGCGTCACGATGATGAAGCTCGACCCGTACATCAACGTCGATCCGGGCACCATGAGCCCGTTCCAGCACGGCGAGGTCTACGTCACCGACGACGGCGCGGAAACCGACCTGGACCTCGGCCACTACGAGCGCTACGTCCGAACGCGGCTATCGCGCAAGAACTCGATCACCACCGGTCGCATCTACGAGGCCGTGATCCGCAAGGAGCGCCGCGGGGATTACCTCGGCGGCACCGTGCAGGTGATCCCGCACATCACCGACGAGATCAAGCGCTGCATCGTCGAGGCCACCGAAGGCTTCGACATCGGGCTGGTCGAGATCGGCGGCACGGTCGGTGACATCGAATCACTGCCGTTCCTGGAGGCTATCCGCCAGCTGCGCAGCGAGCGCGGCCCGGAAAACGCGCTGTTCATGCACCTCACTCTGGTGCCGTGGATCGCCGCGGCGGGCGAGCTCAAGACCAAGCCGACGCAGCATTCGGTCAAGGAGTTGCGCTCGATCGGTATCCAGCCCGACATCCTGCTCTGCCGCAGCGAGCAGCCGCTGCCGGATTCGGACCGGCGCAAGATCGCGCTGTTCACCAACGTTTCCGAGCGCGCGGTGATCTCGGCGGTGGACCTCGACAACATCTACAAGCTGCCGCAGTTCTTCCACGAGCAGGGCCTGGACGACATTGTCATCCAGCGCCTGGGCCTGCAGACCGGCCCGGCCGACCTGTCGGAATGGAACGCGGTGGTGGACGCGAGCATGCATCCGGTCGATGAGGTCACGATCGGCGTCGTCGGCAAGTATGTGGATCATCAGGACGCCTACAAATCCGTTGCCGAAGCGCTCAAGCACGGCGGCCTGCGGCAGCGCACGCGGGTTAACCTCAAGTGGATCGAGTCGAGCGACGTCGAGAAGCACGGCGTCTCGGCACTCTCGGGCGTGGACGGCATCCTCGTGCCAGGCGGTTTCGGCGATCGTGGTTTCGAGGGCAAGGTGATCACCTCACGATTCGCACGCGAGCAGAAGATCCCGTATTTCGGCATCTGCTATGGCATGCAGGCGGCAGTGGTCGATGTCGCGCGGCACGTAGCAGGCCTTGATGGAGCGAACAGCACCGAAAACGACAGGCACGCGCCACATCCGATCATCGGGCTGATCACCGAATGGCGTACTCAGACGGGCGATGTCGAGCGGCGCACCGAAGAAAGTGACCTCGGCGGCACGATGCGCCTTGGCCTGCAGGACCAGCGCATCGAGCCCGGCACTCTCGCGCACGAGGTCTACGGCGCTGCCGTGGTGGGCGAGCGTCATCGCCATCGCTACGAGTTCAACAACCGTTACCGCACGCGGATCGAGGAGGCCGGCCTCGTCCTTTCGGCGAAGTCGATGGATGACCTGCTGGTCGAGATGGTCGAGTTGCCGCGTGACGTGCATCCGTGGTTTCTCGCCTGCCAGGCACACCCCGAATTTCTTTCCACGCCACGTGACGGGCACCCGTTGTTCATCGGATTCATCCGCGCGGCCCGCAAGAACCGTGCGCAGGCGGGCGACCGGCTTCTGAAGGAAGTGCAGGCATGACCGGGACTTCTTCCCTTCTCCTGCCTGGAGAAGCTGGCACGAAGCAGCGGGTGGGGAGTGACGGGGCCACGTGGCATCGTGCTGCTTCGTCGCTTCCGTCGTCCTTCCCCCGATCCTTCTCCCGATGGGAGAGGGGCCTCACTGCGAGTACCCCATGAACCTCTGCGGATTCCAGGTCGGCCTCGACAGGCCGTTTTTCCTGATTGCCGGCCCCTGCGTCATCGAATCCATGGAACTGCAGATGGAAACGGCGGGTCGCTTGAAGGAGATCACCGGCGAACTCGGCATTCCCTTCATCTTCAAGTCTAGCTTCGACAAGGCGAACCGCACGTCGCTCAGCGGCTTTCGCGGTCCGGGCGTCGAAGAGGGCCTCAAGGTGCTCGCCGAAGTGAAGCGCCAACTGGGCGTGCCTGTGCTCACCGACGTGCATGAATACACGCCCATCGACGAGGTCGCGAGCGTGGTGGACGTGCTGCAGACGCCTGCCTTCCTCGTGCGACAGACCGACTTCATCACCAAGGTGTGCGCGGCAGGCAAGCCGGTGAACATCAAGAAGGGCCAGTTCCTCGCGCCCTGGGACATGGGCCCCGTCGTGGAGAAGGCCAAGTCCACCGGCAACATGGACATCATGGTCTGCGAGCGCGGCGCGAGCTTCGGCTACAACAATCTGGTGAGCGACATGCGCTCGCTCGCCGTCATGCGCGAGACCGGCTGCCCGGTGGTGTTCGACGCCACCCATTCGGTGCAGTTGCCCGGGGGGCAGGGCACGTCGAGCGGTGGGCAGCGGCAACACGTGCCGGTGCTCGCACGGGCGGCGGTGGCGGTCGGCGTGGCCGGTGTCTTCATGGAGACGCATCCAGACCCGGAAAAAGCGCTTTCCGATGGCCCGAACGCCTGGCCGCTGCCGAAAATGCGCGCATTGCTCGAAACGTTGAAGGCGCTCGATGAAGTGACAAAGCGCAACGGCCTTCTCGAATCCACCCTGTAAGGACGACGTTTTCCGATGACGACCATCGCTTTGATCCACGCCCGCGAGATTCTCGACAGCCGCGGTAATCCAACGCTCGAAGCGGAGGTCACACTCGCCGACGGAAGCCTCGGCCGCGCGATGGTGCCTTCGGGCGCATCAACCGGCACGAAGGAAGCGGTCGAACTGCGCGATGGCGACAGGACACGTTATCTGGGTAAGGGCGTCACGCAGGCGGTGGCCAACGTCAACGGCGCGATCGCCCAGGTGCTCGCGGGTTTCGACGCGAATGATCAGCCCGGCCTCGACCGCCGCCTGATCGATCTCGACGGTACCGACAACAAGGGCCGCCTCGGCGCGAATGCACTGCTCGGGGTCTCGATGGCGAGCGCGCATGCGGTCGCCGTGTCGAAGAAGGTGCCGCTGTGGCAGCACATCCACGAGGTCTGCGCAGCCGTCCATGGCACAACAAACTCGGCTTCGGCGGGTCCTGCCCGTCCATCCATGGACGGGCGCTCGTCGGCGCAGGCCTCGCCTTCTGGGCAAGGCCTGAGTGCGCCCACTCTCCCAGTTCCGATGATGAACATCATCAACGGCGGCGCGCACGCGGATAACAACGTCGATCTGCAGGAATTCATGATTCTGCCGGTCGGGTTCAACCGTTTCAGCGAAGCGCTGCGCGCGGGAACCGAGATATTCCACGCGCTCAAGAGCGTGCTGAAGGGGCGGGGGCTGTCCACCGCCGTCGGCGACGAGGGCGGCTTCGCACCGGATCTGCGCAGCAACGAGGAAGCGCTCGAGACGATCCTCGAAGCGATCGGCAAAGCCGGCTACAGAGCGGGCGAGGACGTGCTGCTCGGCCTGGACGTCGCCTCGAGCGAGTTCTTCGAGAACGGCAAGTACAACCTGACGGGAGAGGGCAAGCGCCTCACGCCCGAGCAGTTCGTGGACTTCCTTGCGAACTGGGCCGCGCAGTATCCGATCGTCACCATCGAGGATGGCATGGCCGAGCACGACTGGGCCGGCTGGAAGTTGCTCACCGAACGCATCGGCGACAAGGTTCAGCTGGTTGGTGATGATCTGTTCGTGACCAACCCGCGCATCTTTCGCGAAGGCATCGACCAGCACGTGGCCAACGCGATCCTCATCAAGGTCAACCAGATCGGCACGTTGACCGAGACGTTCGAGGCTATCGCGATGGCCGATGCGAACCGCTATGCGGCCATCGTCTCCCACCGCTCCGGCGAGACCGAGGACACCACGATCGCGGACATCGCCGTCGCCACCACAGCGACGCAGATCAAGACCGGCTCACTCTGCCGCAGCGATCGCGTGGCCAAGTACAACCAGTTGCTGCGCATCGAGGAGCAGCTTGGAAGCGGCGCACGCTACGCCGGCCGCGACGCGTTCGTCTCGCTCGCGCGCTGATCGATGGCCCGCTCGCGCCACGGCCTGCTGGTACTGATCGTGCTGCTGGCGATGCTGCTGGTGGCACTGCAGGTGAAGCTGTGGCGGGGCGCGGGTGGGCGGGAAGCGGTGGCCGACCTGCAACAGCGCGTGGCCGAGACCGATCACGAGAACTCGGGGCTGCGGGAGCGCAATGCCGCGCTGGCGGCGGAAGTCCACGACCTGAAGTCCGGCGAAGCTGCGGTGGAGGAACGCGCGCGCAGCGAGCTCGGGATGATCCGTCCTGGCGAGGTCTTCTATCGCGTCGTCGAGAATGCTGCCGCATCGCCGGAACCGGCCGCGCCGCGCGATGCCGCTCCATGAGCGGCTTATGGGCCGTGATCCCCGCCGCGGGTCGCGGACGTCGCTTCGGAAGCACTGTTCCCAAGCAATACACC
>SCUY01000215.1 GCA_004322525.1 Lysobacter sp.
AGACGTATTCGTCGATCAGTCCACGGGCGCGGAGAAGGCGCACTGTCGTGACGACGGGCGGCGCGTCCGGTGCGCTTTCCGGCGATCGGTCACCCATGCGCGCGGGTTCCTGGCGGCGCTGTCCCGCCTGCTGCTGCCCGCTGCCGACGCTCGACTGCGCGAGTTCCATGCCATGCCGCCCCAGCAGGTCGCGGAGACGGTCCATCCCCGCCTCGAGCGCGTGGCGCACATCGGCATTGGCCGCGGTGAACTGCGCGCTCAGCCGCTGGCCGTCCACCTGCAGGCGGATGTCGATCGTGCCAAGGCCCTCGGGGGTCACCCGCAACTCGGCATGGCCGAGCCTGTGTTCGGTCATCCAGACCACGCGGGCGCCGAGCGCATCGTCGAAGCCGGCATCGGCCGAGGCGGGCATCGCGACCGCGGCGACAGCCGTGAACGGTGCCGTTGCGGGCGATGCACCATCGCTGCCCGTCATGGCGACCGGGCTCCATGAGGAAGGTGGCGATATCCCCGCAGTGCTGTCATCCGAAGTCGACAAGCCCGCATCGAGGGCTGCGGCGGCGATGAAAGGAAGTGGCGCGACGGACACTGTTAAGGCACCCCTGTCGGTAATCGATACCGGCAGCGCCATGGGAAGTGCGGCAGCCAGACCCAAGCGCAGGCTGGTGTGCGGCGGCGCGGCAGCCCATGCTGCGGGCGGAAGCGTCGCTTGCAGTTGCGTAGCAGTGGTGATCAGAGCCACAGGTCCGCCACTGGCGGCATTCCCCGGCAGCTTCCCAGGAGTTGGCATGACTCCCGCCGGGGGAATGGACGGCGTCGCGCTGTTACCGGTCCCTGGCCCGGTCTGAGCAAGTGGACTGGCGATCAACGCATAACGGGTGGGATTGACGAAGGCCAGCATTCGGTCGACCAGGGGAGTGTCGGTGGTCGCCGTTGTTGACAGGGCTGGCGCCATATCGTCAGCGCCGTGCCTCTCGCCGCTGTCCGTTTTGGGCGCTGCATTGGCCAAGGTGGGATTGGCGGGCGACTGGCTCTGACTGTCCCGTTCATGCCGGGAAGCTTCGTGCCCACGCGGGTTGCCCGGCGTAGATGTTTTTGCGGGATCCGGCGTCAAGGCTGCGCCCTGTGGCGCGGACGAAGACGACCACGGCGCGGCAGCTTCGGACGACCGTTGCGGTGCAGTGTTCACTTGCTGTGAAGCAGGGCCATCGCGCGTCCGCGCATTCGCCAACTCTGTCCTGTGTCGCGATGCGGGCACAGGGGAAGCCGACGCGAACGGGCCGTCCTGCGGCTTGGGAAGCATGAATGCGGGTCGGCCGTCCTGTGATCTCGAAGCGCCTGCATCCGTGAGCCCGGACCTGATCGCGGCACGCGTCTGCGTCGTCGTCCGTTCCATGCCAATGCCCTCGCTCATGGCGTGTCCGTCCCTGCGGAAGCGGTTCGCCGACGGCTGCCAAGGTCATCGAGTTCGCGTTGCACCCGCTGGTCGGCGACGCGGGTCTCGTCTGCCCGATAGCTCGCGGCGAGTTTTTCAAGCACGTGTTTCTCGCGGCTGGCGAGCATGAGGCGCGTGCGTTCGACGTCGCTCGCCTGCTGTGTCGTCGCCACCACCTGCTTCTGCTGCACTACCGCCTGCTGCAGCTTTTCCTGAAAGGCCAGCCGGTTGGCGAGCAATGCAGGATTGATCGTGCCGCCCTGCAGGGGCTGTTGCGAGTAGTCGGCCGCGTAGCGCTGCAGCGCATCGAGCCGGGCCTGCTGTTCGGCGAGCGCGGCATCGCGCGCGGCCACCTGCTGGGCCGCCTCGTCCTGGTGGCGCTGCCTGAGCTTCAGCAAGGGGTCGAGCCGCTGCGAGCGCGTCATGGTTCGAGGGTTCCGGTGTCGTCAACGTCGTCAAGCAACTGGCTTAGAGCGGACTTGCTCGCCTCGACGTCCGCCGATTCGCTGACGTCCTGGGCGAGAAATTCGATGATGTCCGGCCAGCGCGCAAGCGCCTCGTCGACGACGGGATCGCTGCCGCGCTGGTAGGCGCCGATGGCGATGAGGTCGCGCTGGGTGGAATAGGCGGACAGCAGGCGGCGCAGCTTGCGTATGCGCTCGCGCCATGGGGCGTCGGTGATGTCCTGCATGACGCGCGACACGGAAACCTCCACGTCGATCGCCGGGTACTGGCCGGATTCGGCGATGCGGCGGGAGAGCACGATGTGGCCATCGAGGATCGCGCGCGCGGCATCGGCGATCGGCTCCTGCGGATCGTCGCCTTCGGTCAGCACGGTGTAGAAGGCGGTGATCGAACCGCGGCCATCGGCGCCATTGCCGGCGCGCTCGACCAGCGCGGGCAGCTTGGCGAACACACTCGGCGGATAGCCGCGCGTGGTCGGCGGCTCGCCGACCGACAGGCCGATCTCGCGCTGGGCATGGGCGAAGCGGGTCAGGGAATCCATCAACAGCAGGACATGCAAGCCCTGGTCCCGGTAGTACTCGGCGATCGCGGTCGCGCGCAGGGCGCCGTGCAGGCGCGCCAGCGGCGGGCGATCGGCCGGGGCGGCGACGACGACCGAACGGCGTAGGCCTTCCTCACCCAGCGTGGCCTCGACGAAGTCGCGCACCTCGCGCCCTCGCTCGCCGATCAGGCCGACCACGATGACGTCGGCGGCGGTGAAGCGGGTCATCATTCCGAGTAGCGTCGACTTGCCGACGCCCGAGCCCGCGAACAGCCCGATGCGCTGGCCGCGACCGATCGGGAGCAGCGCATTGATCGCGCGCACGCCGACGTCGAGCGAACGGGTGATCGGCTCGCGCATCAATGGATTGATCGATCGGCCCGACAGGCCCATCCAGGTCTCGGCGCGGATCGGGCCGCGGCCATCGAGCGGCACACCGTCCGAATCGATCACGCGGCCGAGCAGGCCTTCGCCCACGGCGACTTCGCCCTGCTGGCGGCTCGGCACCACGCGCGCATTCGGCAGCAGGCCTTCGAGATCGGCGGTGGGCATGAGGTAGGTGCGGTCGCCGGCGAAGCCCACGACCTCGGCATCGACCCAGCGCCCGCCCGCGGTTTCGACGCGGCAGCGCGAGCCGAGCGGTGCGGAGCAGCCAGAGGCTTCGAGCGTGAGGCCGACCGCGCGGCGCAGCACGCCTTCGCGCGCAAGCCCGGCACCGGCCGCGCGCGGATCGGCGACGGCCAGGCGCGCGGCGAGGCGCAGGTTGCGGGCTTCTTCCCACTGCGCGGCGGCGACGCTGCTCATGCGTTGGGTCCGGTCGATCGCGCATCGAGAATGGTGTGGAGGCAAGCGCGCAGGCGTGCATCGAGCGTGCCGTCGATGCGCACGCTCTCGCTGTGCAGGCGCAGTTCGCCGCGGGCGAGGGTGGTGTCGCCGGTCAGGCGCACGCCGTCGAGCGTCATCAGGTGTGGCATCAGCACGCCGAGATCGTCGGGGTGCAGGCGAAGTTCCACGTCGCGCGAATTGCTGCCCACCGCGTCGAGCGCGTCGCGCACGAGGTCGGCGAGCAGCGTGGGATCCTGTGCATAGGCGCGGCCGACCAGCGTGCCTGCGATGCGGCTGGCGAGATCGGCGAGCGCGTCGGCCACTTCGCCGTCAAGCCGAGCCAGTGGCCGGGTGAAGCTGTCGAGGATGCCTTCCATCTGCGCGACCATGCGTCGCACTTCGGACGCGCCGGTCGCCAGGCCTTCGCCATGGCCGCGCTGCC
>SCUY01000216.1 GCA_004322525.1 Lysobacter sp.
GCGTATGGCGCTCCCTACGGGATTCGAACCCGTGTTTTAGCCTTGAGAGGGCCACGTCCTAGGCCTCTAGACGAAGGGAGCATAGAGTGCGCCGAAAGCTCCGTCCGGTGCGCCTGCTAGTATAGGCAGGCTCAATGCCTCGGGCAATGGGCGTCCCTTTCCCTTGCGGCGCCCGCCCGCTGATGCCAGCCGATCACACTGCTGTTTCCAATGTCATCCCCCGCGATGCACACAACGTATCGCGACGCGACATCAGTCCCAATGCGTTGCGCGTGCTCTATCGCCTGCGCGAAGCCGGATTCGGCGCGTATCTGGTAGGCGGGGCGGTCCGCGATCTGCTGATCGGAGGGCATCCGAAGGATTTCGACGTCGCCACCGACGCGACGCCCGAGCAGGTGCGCGGGCTGTTCCGGAACTGTCGCCTGATCGGTCGGCGATTCCGCCTGGCGCACGTGGTCTTCGGCCGCGAGATCATCGAAGTCGCGACATTCCGCGCCAATACCGACGATGCTGATGTACAGACCCACGAGGTGGCGGCGGTCGCGCGGGACAATGTCTTCGGTTCGATCGAGGACGACGCCATCCGGCGCGACTTCACCGCCAACGCGCTCTATTACTCGATCGGAGATTTTTCGATCCGGGACGATGTCGGTGGTTTCGAGGACGTGCGCAACCGGCTGCTGCGGCTGATTGGTGATCCCGAGCGTCGTTATCGCGAAGACCCCGTTCGCATGCTGCGCGCGATCCGGCTGGCCGCGAAGCTCGACTTCGAGATCGAGGCGGCGACTGCCGAGCCTATCCAGCGCCTCGCGCCGCTGCTTCGCGACGCTGCGCCGGCAAGGCTGTTCGAGGAGTGCCTCAAGCTCTTCCTGTCCGGGCATGCCGTGCAGAGCTTCCTGGGCCTGGAGCGGTGGAAGCTGTTCGACGTGCTGTTCCCGGAAGCGGCGGTTGCTCTCCATTCCAACCGCAGCGGTGCGCTGCGGCGGATGCTTCTGAAGGGGCTTGCCGACACCGATGCGCGCATCGCCGCGGACGAGCCGGCTTCGCCCGCGTTCCTGTTCGCAATGCTTCTCTGGCCCGCTTACTGCCGTGCACTCGCAAGGCTGGAATCCGACGGAATCCAGACAGCGGAAGCGCAGCAGCGGGCTGCCGACCGGGTGACCCTGCACCAGATGGACAGCATCGCGCTGCCGCGCCGGTTTTCGCTGCCGATGCAGGAGATCTGGCTGCTGCAGGCACGCTTCTCGCAGCGTCAGCGCAGGCGTGTTTTCCGCCTGCTGTCGCATCCGCGTTTCCGCGCCGCATTCGACTTCCTGGTGCTGCGGCTTACAGCGTCAGACGAACACCAGGCTGATGTCGATTTCTGGCGGGAGGCACAGCAGCATCCGGACATGGCAGTAGCAGCGCTGGAGGCAAGCCAGGCCGAGGAAATAAAAGGTGACCGCCCGAAGCGTCGCCGCCGCCGACGCCCCGATGCGCAGGACGGCATGCCACCGTGAATAGCGTGGTCGACGCTTTCGTCGGCCTGGGCGCGAACCTTGGTGACGCGGCGCGGGCGCTTGTCGACGCCGTCCATGCACTGGATGGGCTTCCGTCGACGCGCTGCATGGCGGTATCGCGTTTCTACCGCACGCCTGCATGGGGCATTACCGACCAGCCGGACTTCGTCAACGCGGTCGCGCACCTGCGCACATCGCTCACGCCCCGCGCGCTGCTCGATGCGCTGCTCGCCATCGAATGCAACGCCGGTCGGGTGCGCGGCGAAGGGCCGCAATGGGGCCCGCGCGTGCTCGATCTCGATATCCTGCTGTTCGGCGATGAGGTGCTGGACGTGCCCGGCTTGCATATTCCGCATCCGCGCCTGCACGAGCGCGCGTTCGCTCTCATCCCCCTGCAGGACGTGGCGCCACGGGCCGTGATTCCAGGCCTGGGGGGCGTCGCGGATGTTCTTGCGCGGCTGGATATCGCTGAAA
>SCUY01000030.1 GCA_004322525.1 Lysobacter sp.
GCGGCGAGGCGCTGGAAAGCGACGCACTCGGGGCGATGCACGCTGACACCGCGACCACGCGTCAGGTAACCGGCGATTCCCTCGCCCGGCAGCGGCTGGCAGCAACGTGCAAGTTGCACCAGCAGGTTGCCGACGCCTTCCACCGTGAAGTCGCCCATGCCACGGGATCCCGTGCGCGCGGGCTTCGCCGGGAGGGTCGTTGCCGGCTCGGGCGCCCGCGCGGCACGCTCGTGATCGAGCAGCGCACGCCCGACCTGCTGCGGGCCGATATCACCCAGGGCGACCTGCACGAACAGCTCGCTCTCGCCCGCCACATGGAACCGCTCGAGCGCGGGCCCGAGGTCGGCGCCGAGCAGGCCGAGGCGCCGCAGTTCGCGGTCGAGCATGTCCCGCCCGGCCTGTTCGTTGCGCTCGCGATCGAGGCGGTTGAACCAGGTGCGCACCTTCTCGCGAGAGCGGCTGCTTGCCAGGAAGCCATTGGAGGCCACCAGCCAGTCGCGACGCGGCTCGGACACCTTGCCGGTAAGGATCTCCACGCGATCACCGCTGCGCAGTACGTGGTCGAGCGGCACGATGCGGCCGTCCACCTTCGCGCCGCGGCAGCGATGCCCGACATCCGTATGCACGTGGTAGGCGAAATCGAGCGGCGTCGCTCCTGCCGGCAGGTCGACCACCTCACCCTTCGGGGTCAGCACATAGACCCGGTCCTCGACTAGCTCACTGTCGAACTCGTGCGCGAGCGCCGCGTCCTCGCCGCTGTCACCCGCGTGGTCGAGCAGGCGGCGCATCCACGCGATCTTGCGCTCGAATGCCGCCGCCGCGGTCGCCGACGCACCGCCGGGCCCTGCGCCTTCCTTGTACTTCCAGTGCGCGGCCACGCCCAGCTCGGCCTGGCGGTGCATGTCATGCGTACGGATCTGCACCTCGAGCGTCTTTCCCTCGGGCCCGATGACCGCGGTGTGCAGCGAGCGGTAGTCGTTGCGCTTGGGGCGCGCGATGTAGTCGTCGAATTCGCTGGGAATGGGCACCCACGTCGCATGCACGATACCGAGCGCCGCGTAGCAGGCAGCCACATCGTCAACCAGCACGCGCATCGCGCGCAGGTCGTAGAGCTCGCCGATCGGCACGTCCTTGCGCTGCATCTTCTTCCAGATGCTGTAGATGTGCTTCGGCCGGCCCGCTACGTCGGCGACGATTCCCTGCGCGTCGAGCGCATCGCGCAGCGTCGACTTGACCGCCTCGATGTAGCGCTCGCGGGCGACCCGCTTCTCGTCGAGCAGCCGTGCGATCTGCTGGTACGTGGCAGGTTCTAGATAACGGAAGGCGAGGTCTTCCAGCTCCCACTTGAGTTGCCAGATGCCGAGCCGGTTGGCGAGCGGCGCGTGGATGTCGCGGGTGAGTTCGGCGAGCGCGCGCCGCTGGGCATCGGGCAGCGACTGTGCCTGGCGCATGCGGGCGAGCTGTCTTGCAAGCAGGATCGGTACGACACGCAGATCGCGCACCATCGCCAGCAGCAGGCGGCGCAGGCCTTCGCTGCCACGTGCATGGGGTTGCTGTGCATGCAGCGTCCACACCGGCTCGGCCGCGCGCTGTCCGTCGAGCAAAGTCATAACACCCGGAGGGCGATGCGCTTCGTCGGCCACCGGCGGCGGGCCTGGCCAGTCGGCGATGATCGCCGCGGTGAGCATCTCCCCGTCGGCTCCCAGGTGTGCGAGCGACTCGAGCGTGGAGGCAATGCGTTCGAAGCGGCCGTCGTCCGCGACCGGGGCGCGATGCAGGCTCGCTACGAGCAGTGCGCGCATCGCCTCGTCGAGCGCGGCGGTGGCAGGCAGCGCCAGCACGGCGGAGAGATCTCGCGGCGGTAGGGAGAGTGACGCGCTCATCGGCAGGGAATCGGGCGGGCAGGTCTACACTAGCCCGCAACCGTCTGGAGGAATACCCATGTCGACCGGCCCCGTTCGCCTCGCCTGCCTGATCGTGCTGCTGCTTGCCGTCCTGCCCGCGCTCGCAGGCCAGCCGCCGATCCAGCAGCAGATGTCACCGGCGGAATTCCGCGCGGCCGGGCTCGAGAAGCTCAGCGCGGAAGAACTGGCGGCGCTCAACCTGTGGCTCGGTCGCACGATCGAGACACAGGCCGCGCAGGCGGCCGCGGCGGCGAAGAAGAAGATCGTCGACGAGAACAGGGGCTACTTCAATTTCGGCTCCGTCGACCCGATTCGAGCTGCGCTTACGGGCGAATTCCGCGGGTTCGCTAGCGGACGCAACTACACGCTCGACAATGGCCAGGTCTGGAAGCAGGTCGACGATGCCAGCCTTCCCGGCGTGCGGCTGCAGACCCCGAAAGTGACGATAACGCCCAGCATCATCGGCAATGCCTGGTATCTGTCGGTGCAGGGCTACGGTACCCGTGCGAAAGTCCAGCGCGTCAAGTAAAGCGCAAGCGGTATACGCAGCGCGCCATCCGGCCGTGGCTCAGCCTTGCAACCGTGCCAGGCGCGCGGCGAGCTTCTTCGTCGAAATGGCGCCGCGCACGCCGAGTTCCTGTGCGAACAGCGATACACGGAGCTCTTCGAGCTCCCAGCGCAGCGCTTCCCATTCAGGTGCGTCGGCAGGTTGCGCCGCCAGCGCGCGCACGAAGGGCCTGACTTCGAGCATGCGCGCCTGGTCGCGCGTGGGATCGCGCAGTGCACGCTCGGCGCGTAACGAGAGCGCCCTGAGGTAGCGCGGGTACTCGGAGAGTGCGCTGGACGGTGTGTCGCGCAGGAAGCCCGGGGGTGCGAGCGACGCGAGATGCAGCCGCATGTCGTCGAGATTGCCGCTGGCCCAGCCCATCAGCGGCGACTCCAGGCGTGCGCGCACCTCCGCGACGGCGGCGAGGATGGACTCGGCCTGTCGCAGGCGGGCCATCGCTTCGGGAAACAGTTCGCGTGCGAGGGCCTCGCGCCGTGCGTCGAATGCCATGGCATCACGTACCCCGGCCAGCCCGTCGCTCGACAGGGAGGCGAACGCGCCCTCCACCAGGTCGAGGCGCAGCCGATCGCCCTCACGCAGCGACGCCGCCTCCCCATCGCGGGGCGCGGCGGACTCGATCGCCGCGTACAGCAGCGCTGTCCTGGGCGCGACCGGAAGCTGCTTGCGTGCCTGGCGCAGACGATCACCCAGCGCGATGCGCAGCAGGCGGCGCACGCCGTGCGGATGCGCTTCGAGCGCTGCATCGCGCTGTGCATGCACCTGCACCGAGACGCTGTCTCCTTCGTCCTGCAGGGCGGGAAATGCGGGCACCCCGCCGGCGCCGCGCACGCTGTCGGGAACCGGTGTGGAGGGAAACGTCGTGAGGCCGCCCTGTGCGAGCCCGACTGATGCTTTCTCGGCGAAGGCCTCGGCGGCCAGCGCGCCGAAACGCTCGCGCAGTTCGTCGAGATGTCGCGATTCGGCGAGTACGTTCTTGCCGTCGCGATCGAGCAGCCGCAGGTTGATCCGCAGGTGCGGTTCGATCACTCCTTCATCGAAGTCGGTGGCGCCGACCGCAACCCCGGTGAGCCGACCCAGGAAGCGCGCCAGCGTGCCGGTGAATGTATCCGCTTCGCCGGGGCGCCCCCCCAGCCAAGCGCCGTGGCCTTCGGCGAACGCGCGGGCGAAATCAGGCGCAGGCACGAAGTTTCGACGCTGCGCCTTGGGCAGAGATCGGATCAGCGCGGCTGCCTTGTCGGCGACGATGCCCGGTGCGAGCCATGACAGCGCAGTGGCGTCCAGCGCATTCAACAGGTGCAACGGCACCGCGACGGTCATGCCGTCATCGGTCGCGCCAGGCTCGAAGCGATAGCGCACGGCCAGCTGCACGTCACCGAGCCGCAGCAGAGGCGGGAATCGCGAGGCTTCACTGGCATCGCCGATCATCAGGTCAGCGACCGACCATTCCAGCATCGCTTTCTGATCCGGCCCGAGTTTGCCGAACCAGGCATCCAGCGCGTGCGCGTTGTGCACATGCGCTGGCAGCCGGTCGAGATACCACTGCACCATCCACTCCTCGTCCACGACAAGCCCTGCTCGCCGCTGCTTGGCTTCCTCGTCCTTCGCCCGGGCGAGGGTCGCCAGGTTCTTCTGCAGGAACGGCGCGCGCGTATTGATTTCGCCGGCAACCAGCGCGTCGCGCGCGAAGATCGCGCGGCTCTCCTCGGGAAACAGAGCGCCGTAATGGACCGGCCGCTTCGGCGCGAGCACGAGCCCGAACAGACTGATCTGCTCGCTGCCCGTGACGCGACCCTGCGATCGCGACCACCGCGGATCGGACTGCCGGCGCGACAGCAGGTGCGGAAGTTCGTCGATCGCCCACTGCGGCTCGATCGACGCATTTGTGAGCGCCCAGACGCG
>SCUY01000217.1 GCA_004322525.1 Lysobacter sp.
GCGCCAGCCGGTGCTTGAGGCTGCCCGACGGATGCGAGGACTCGTCCTTGAAGTAGAAATCGATGCCCAGATACGTGGGCATGCTGACATGCAGAAGGTGCGTGTCGGCGGAGCGGGCGGCTTCGCGCTGCAGCACCCGGACGGCGTTGCGGACCCAGGATCGCGAACTCTCCGCGCGGCGGGCCTGCGCATCGGGCGAAACAGTGAAGTTGGCGCCCATGTCGGTGTCCTCGTGCTTCAAACACGACAGCCCGGCATGGCGCCGGGCCGTCGCTGTCCACTGCTGCCATGCTCAGGACCGCGCGGTCACCGCGTCGATCGCAGCGCCCTCACGCCGCGGTGCGACCCAGAGCCTCAGTACGAACCATGCGAGCGACAGCGCACCGATGCTGAACACCGTATCGCCCGGCAAGCGCATCCACACCAGCATGTCGATGATCGGACGGTTCATGAACTCCGCCGACCGCGCATAGGCATAGCCGTGCTGCAGGTTCGCCAGCAGCTGCATCAGCCCGATCGGAAGCAGCGTGAACACCGCCATCATCCCGAGGCCGATGTTCATCGACCAGAACGCGACCTTCAGCGGGGCCGTGTTCCAGTCCATCTGTCCACGCAGGCCGCGCAGGCAGAACAGCATCAGGCCCAGGCCGAGCATGCCGTACACGCCGAACAGCGCGGTGTGGCCATGCAGTGCCGTGAGGTTCAGGCCCTGCATGTAGTACAGCGACAGCGGCGGGTTGATGAGGAAGCCGAACAGGCCCGCACCGACGAGGTTCCAGAAGCTCACCGCGACGAAGAACAGGATCATCCACTTGTAGCGGGCCATCCACGGCGTCGCCTTGCCCATGCGGTACGTGTGGAAGGCCTCGAAGCCGATGAACGCGAGCGGCACCACTTCCAGCGCCGAGAAGCTCGCGCCGAGCGCGACCACCGCCGTCGGCGTGCCGACGAAGTACAGGTGGTGCAGGGTGCCGAGCACGCCGCCGGTCATGAACACCACCGTCGAGAACAGCACGGCGGTCGAGGCGGTCTTCGCACGTACCAGCCCAAGCTTGACGAAGATCAGGCTCATCACCGCGGCCGCGAACACTTCGAAGAAGCCCTCGACCCACAGGTGCACCAGCCACCAGCGCCAGTACTCGACCTCGGCGATGTGCGTGCGCTCGCCCCACATCAGCGCCGAACCGAAGAACAGGCCGATGCAGACGGTCGACAGGAACATGAGGCCGACGATCGGCTTGGTCTCGTCCTTGGTGGAGCGCAGCACCGGCCACAGCGCGCGGCCGACCAGCGTGAGCCACAGCATCAGGCCGATGAACAGGAACACCTGCCAGAAGCGACCCATGTCGGCGTATTCCCAACCCTGGTGGCCGAACCAGAAGTTGTATTTCAGGCCGAGCTTCTGCATCACCGCCATCCACTGGCCGCCAAACGAGCCCACCACGATGACCAGCAGGCAGACCCACAGGAAGTTCACGCCGAGCCGCTGGAACCTCGGCTCGTGCCCGCTCAGCGCGGGTGCGATGTAGAGCCCGGTGCCGAGCCAGGCCACTGCGATCCACAGCACCGCGAGTTGCGTGTGCCAGGTGCGGGTGATCGAGTAGGGCAGAACGCTCGACAGATCAAAGCCATAAGCCTGCTGGCCCTCGACCTGGAAGTGTGCCGTCATCGCGCCCAGCAGGATCTGCGTGAGGAACAGCGCGAGCACGACCCAGAAATACTTCGCGGTCGCGCGCATCGATGGGGTGATGCGCAGCATGGCGAGCGGATCACTGGCCGGCAGCGTGAGCGGATGGTCTTCCTTGACGCGTGCATGCCACCAGCCCAGCAACGCGACGCCGGCGATCAGGAACAGCACGCTGAACAGCGACCAGCCCCACAGCGCGGGCGCCGGGCGGTTGCCCACCAGCGGTTCGTGCGGCCAGTTGTTGGTATAGGTCACCACCTGGTCGACCGGGCCGCCCTTGACCAGCGGCGCATCGGCGGGGACCGCACGTTGCGTGGTCGCCGCCCAGGCCGTCCACCAGAAGAATGCGGTCAGCTCCCGACGGTTGCCCGCGTCGGCCACCGTGCCTTCCTTCATCGCATACGCCTCGCGCAACGCATGGGTCACGGGATCGCTGCTGAACAGGCTCTCGTAATGCTTCGCGACATCGACAACCGCCGCCGCACGCTCACGGGTGATCGTGATCGTGCCGGTCTTCGCGTCGTAGGTATTGCGACGCATCATCGGCTCGAGCCGCGCCTGCAGTGCCGCTTGGCGTTCGGCGGGCAACCCCGCGTACGTGGCGACGCCTTCGGCGCGCGCCCACTGGTCGAGCACGTCGACCGCCTCGCGATGCAGCCAGTCGGCGGACCAGTCGGGCGCGACGTAGGCGCCGTGGCCCCAGATCGAGCCGAGCTGCATACCGCCCATCGACTGCCAGACGACGCGGCCGTTCTCGATATCGGCCTTCGTGTAGACCATCTCGCCGCTTTCGGTCACCACGCGCTCGGGGATCGGCGGCGCGGCGCGGAAGATTTCTCCGCCCGCCCACAGAAGCACCGAGAACGACGCGACCAGCAACGCGGCAAGCCCCCACCACAACCTGCGTGTACTGCTCATGGCATGACTCCGTGAAGTTCCGGGCCATGCTCGTCGAGCGGGGCGATGCCTACCTTGATTCAAGTCAATTGCGCCGCGATATCGCGCGTGATTCGATGACCGGCCTTACTCGCGCAGCACCGGCGCCGCCAAGGCTTCAAGCGCGGCCGGGTTGAGCAATTCGAGCTCGCGCCGATCGACGGCGACCAGCCCGTCCTGCTGGAGGCGCTTGAGCACGCGGCTCACGGTTTCCGGGGCCAGCCGCAGGTAGTTCGCGATGTCGGTGCGCGCCATCGTGAGCTGGAAGCGGTGCGGCGAGAAGCCGCGCGCGGCGAGGCGACGCGAGAACCCGACGAGGAACGCGGCGGTGCGCTGGTCGGCGGTGAAATCACCGGCCAGCAGGGCGGCGCGGCCGATGTCGCGGCTCATCAGCCGGAACAGCTGCCGCTGCAGGCCCGGCACGCGCGTGGCGAGCAGTTCGATCTGCGGGAAAGAGAAGCGGCAGAGCATCACCGTGTCGAGCGCGACCGCGTTGCACGGGTAGTGGTCTCCGTCGATCGCGTTGAGGCCGATCACTTCGCCGGGCAGGTGGAAGCCCAGCACGTGCTCCCGGCCGTCGCGGTCGATCACATAGGTCTTCACGGTTCCTGCGCGCACCGAGGCGATCGCCTCAAAGCGGTCGCCCTCGCGGAAAACGTGCTCACCCGCGGCGAGCGGGCCGACGTGCTCGACCAGCACATGCAGGTCCTGCAGCGAGCTCTTGTCCATGCCATGCGACAGGCAGGCATCGGAGAACGCGCAGGTGGAGCAGAAGTGCAGCGCGTCGCCGTCGTCCGAAAGCGTGCGCGCGTCCTGCCGCGGAAATGTGGTCGGGATCAAGGCCTGCACCGCCATCGCGTCAGATCGCACGCGAGAAACGCGGGCGGGCGATATCCGCAGGACGATCGAGGTAGGCGTCGAAGCACATGGCGATATTACGCAGCAGCAGCCGGCCCTGCGAGGTGGCGAAGATGCGGCCGTTCTCGCGACGCACCAGGCCGTCCGCTTCCAGCGGTTCGAGCGCATGCAGCGAGCCGTCGAAGTAGCGATCGAAGACGATGCCGTAGCGACGCTCGAGCGCGGCCACTGGGATCTCGCCCTGGCACATCAGTGCCTGGATGAGGTCGGCACGCAGCTCGTCGTCCTCGCTCATGTGCAGGCCGCGGAATACCGGCAGACGGCCTTCGTCGAGCGCGTGCTCCCAGCTCGGCAGGTCGCGCGGGTTCTGGCTGAAGGTACTGCCGATGTGGCTTATGGCGCTCACGCCGAGGCCGATCAGGTCGCTGTCGGCATGCGTGGTGTAGCCCATGAAGTTGCGGTGCAGGCCGCCGCGCGCCTGCGCGGTAGCGAGCTCGTCGTCGGGCAGCGCGAAATGGTCCATGCCGATATAGACGTAGCCGGCGGCCGTGAGCCGCGAGATCGCCATGTGCATCAGCGAGAGCTTGACGTCGGGCGTGGGCAGGTCGTCGGCATTGATCTGCTTCTGCGCACGGAACATTTCGGGCAGGTGCGCGTAGCTGTAGACCGCCAGGCGGTCCGGACGGATCGTGAGCACCTGGTCGATGGTGCGCGAGAAGCCTTCGGGCGTCTGCTTGGGCAGGCCGTAGATCAGATCGATGTTGACCGAGCGGAATCCGGCGTCGCGACAGGCGTCGACCACTGCGCGCGTGTCCTCCACGCTCTGGATGCGGTTCACCGCGGCCTGCACGTCGGCATCGAAGTCCTGCACGCCGAGGCTCGCGCGGTTGAAGCCGATGCGCGCGAGCTGCGCGATCTCGCCGGGGGCGACGAAGCGCGGGTCGAGCTCGATCGAGATGTCGCTCTCGCGATGGCGGGCGAAGTGGAAATGCCGGCGCAGCGATTCGACCACCTCGCCGAGCTGCTGCGGCGACAGGAAGTTCGGCGTGCCGCCGCCGAAGTGCAGTTGGATCGCCTCGCGGTCGCGGTCGAACAGCTCGGCCATCAGCGCGATCTCGCGATACAGCCGCGCGAGGTAGAGCTCGCCGCGCGCCTTGTCGCGGGTGATGATGCGATTGCAGCCGCAGTAGAAGCACGGGCTCGTGCAGAACGGCACGTGCAAGTAGATCGACAGCCGGCGCGGGATCGGGTCGCCGTTGCTGGCGGCCGCGGCCGCACGCAGCTCGGCTTCGCCGAACGAGTCGCGGAACTGCGGCGCGGTCGGGTAGGAGGTGTAGCGCGGGCCCGGGCGGTTGTAGCGCTCGAGCAGACCGCGGTCGATGATGGCGTCAGAGATCGGCATGGGCAGCAGACTAGCCAGCGCATCGGGGTGTCGACTTGACCCGGATCAATTGGGCTGCAACGCGAGCCGAACGGTGGAGCGAAGCAAGCGGCATCGCTGCCGTTCCCGCCGGGCCACGCGACCGTTACCTGCATGGGAGGGGCTGGCCGGCGCCGGTGCCCCTACCGCGGTCACCCGCCATTTGAGCCTGCTGCGTTAGGCTGGCCACCTGGTACTGCTGGCCGTCCCGCCCATGACTCCGACGATCGACCTCATCACCCTGCGGAAAGGCTGCGCCAGCTGCTCCCTGCAGCAGCTCTGCCTGCCCGCGGGCATCACGCTCGCGGAACTGCAGGAGCTCGAGGACATCGTGAAGCGGAAGCGGCCGGTCGAAGCGGGCGAGCGCCTGTTCCGGCAGGGCGATCCCATGGGCTCCGTGTACGTCGCACGCGACGGCACGTTCAAGACGGTTCTGGTCAACGAGGACGGCGAGGAACAGGTGATCGGTTTCCACTTGCCCGGCGAGTTGATCGGGCTCGACGCCCTCGGCACCGGCACGCATCGCGTCGAGGCCGTTGCGCTCACGCGCGCGAACGTCTGCGAAGTGCCTTTCGACGAGCTGGCAGCGGTGGCGTCGCATGTGCAGGGATTGCAGCGACAGCTGATGCGCGTCATTGGCCAGAGCGTCGGCCGCGACCAGGACCATCGCGAAATGCTGGTGCGCCGGCAGGCCAACGAGCGCATCGCCCTGTTCCTGCACGGGCTGCGCGAACGGCTGCGCACCATCGGCGAACCCGGCGACCAGATGCGGCTCTCGATGAGTCGCGAGGACATCGCGCGTTTTCTCGGGCTTGCGCTCGAGACCGTCAGCCGCGGGTTTACCCGGTTGCAGGACGACGGCGTGATCTCGGTGCGCGGGCGCAAGGTGGAGATCCTCGACGTCGCCGAGCTCGATCGCCTCGCGCACGGCCATGACGCACCCGGCGAACGCAGCCGCGCACGCGCCTAGGCGGGAAGGCAACCCAGCATCGACAGCGGGCCATGCAACGCAGGCACGGCCATCAGCCACGGCGCCATCATGGTGACCGCGCCCATCATGGCGACCAGCGCCCCGGCGACGGTGCGCAGCCCGCCCTGCAACAGCCTGCGCCCGACATGCATGCCCGACCACGTCAGCGGCAGCATCACCGGCAGCGTGCCGAGCCCGAAGGCAGCCATCGTCAGTGCGCCGTTCGCCGCACTCGCCTGCAGCCATGCGGCAGTGAGCAGCGTGGTGCTCAGCCCGCAGGGCATCCAGCCCCATAGCGCACCGAGCGCGAGCCGTTTCGACGACGTGTTCGCCGGCAGCAGCCCGCGCTGAAGCGGCTTCAGGACACGCCATAGTCCGCCAGAAAAGCTCGGATACGGTGACGCCGCACGGTTCGCCATCATCAGCCGCAGCCCGATCACCAGCATCACCAGCCCGATCGCCATGCGCAGCCCTGTACGCAGCCACGGCAGTGCCGCGACGCCGACGATCGCATGGCCGACGCCGCCGGCGACCGCACCGGCGATCGCATAGCCGAGCACGCGCCCCAGGTTCGGCTCCACCACGTAACGCCAGCCCGCACGCGGCGCCATCGCCGGAAAGCCCGTCGCGATGCCACCGCACATCACCGCGCAGTGTCCGCTGCCGACGAGCCCCGTCAGTAGGGCCGACAACAGCGTGAGCCAAGCGATGGGCATGTCAGCCGGCGCCCGGACCGTCGTGGCGCGGCGGGTCGTCGCGCAGGATGTCGATCGCCGGCGTGTCGAGATCTTCGAACTGGCCGCGGTTAACCGCCCACCAGAACGCATATACCGCCACGCCCAGAAGCATCAGGCTCAGCGGGATAAGCAACAGCAGGATGTTCATGCCGCCCTCCGCGCCAGGCGTAGCGCGTTGAGCGTTACTGCGAGCGACGAAAGGCTCATGCCGAGCGCGGCCATCCACGGCGGCACGAGCCCCATCACCGCGGCTGGCAGGGCGAGCACGTTGTAGGCGAGCGCCCAGCCGAGGTTCTGCCGTACCACCGCGCGGGTGCGGCGGGCCAGCGACACGGCGCCGGCGATGCGCGCGAGCGAGCCGCCAGTGAGTACGACATCCGCCGCGCGCTGCGCGAGCGCCGCGCCACTGCCGATGGCGATCGAGACATCGGCGCCGGCGAGCACCGGCCCATCGTTGATGCCGTCGCCGACCATCGCGACCACGCGGCCCTCGCGCTGCAGCGAACGCACGAAGGCGAGCTTGTCCTCGGGACTCTGGCGCGAAAGCGGTACGGGGACGGAAAGTTGCGCACCCACTGCTTCTACCCGCGAGGCTGCATCGCCGCTCGCGATGTGCGGCATGACGCCTTGCTCGCGGAGCGCATCGACTGCAGTCACTGCATCGGCACGCACGCACTCGACCAGCCCGATGCGTGCGACTGCCCGGGACCCATCGCCGAGCCAGAGCGCGCCGTCATCCTCGCGACCCGCCGCGAAACCGGCGCGGCCGATGCGCCAGTCGCGACCCTCGACGCGGCCTTCGAGGCCCTGCGCGGCGACCACGCACACGGCTTCGGCCGCAGGCGCCTGGATCGACGAAAACGCAGCGGCCAACGGGTGCGTGCTGCCGCACTCCAGCGCTGCCGCGATACGCAGCGCTTCGTCACGCGACATGCCGTCGAACGTCGAGACGTCACCCAAGGCGGAGCCCGCGTCGGTCAGTGTTCCGGTCTTGTCGAAAACGATGTCGGTCACGCGCGCCAGGCAGTCGAGCGCATCCGGCCGCCTCACCAGCAGGCCGTCGCGCGCGAGCGCGCCGTGCGCCGCCGCCAGCGCCGCCGGGATCGACAGCGACAGCGCGCAGGGACACGAGATCGCCAGCGCGGCGAGCGTGACCTCGAGTGCTCGCGCTGGCTCATGGAGATGCCAGGCCATCCATGTCGCAGCGGCGACGAGCAGCATCGCGACAACGAACACACCGGCGATGCGATCGGCCACCTGCGCGAGCCGCGGGCGATGCGCCTGCGCCTGCTCGACGAGCCGCGACAGTTCCGACAGGCGCGTGTCCGCGCCGATGCGTTCCACGCGGATGCGCGCGGGGCCTTGGCGGCCGATGGTGCCCGCATACACGACGTCACCCGCATGGCGCTCGACCGCATCAGGTTCGCCCGTCAGCAGCGACTCCTCGAAGCGCGCCGCGCGATCCAGCAAGGTACCGTCCGCGGGAACGGGCTCGCCCGCCGCGACGCAGGTGATGTCCCCGACGCGCAGCGCCGACACCGGCACCGTTTCACGGCTGCCGTCGGCGCGCTCGCGCACGGCTAGCACCGGCCTTGCGCGCGCGAGGGCGTCGACCTGCGCATTCGCGATCCGCCGGACGCGCTCCTCCAAGCTGCGTGCGACCAGCAGTAGGAAGACGAACATCACCGCCGCGTCGTACCAGACATGCGGGCCACCGCGTACCGTTTCGACCACGCTCGCCGCATAGGCGAGCAGCGTCGACGTCGCGACCAGCACGTCCATGCCCAGGCGGCGGTGGCGCAGCGCGCGCCATGCGCCTTCGAGAAACGGCCAGCCGGCGTAGAACACCACCGGTGTCGACACGAGGAAGGTGATCCAGCGCAGGAAGTCGCGCGTGGCGATCGGCATCGTCCCCGACGTGTCGAGGTACAGCGCCTCGCCGAACATCATCGCCTGCATCGCGCCGAGGCTCGCCAGTCCGATGCGCAGCAGCGAGCGGTTGCGCGCGCGCCTTCGCGAGGCTTCGTCCGCATGGCCAGCGGCAAGATACGGGCGGTAGCCGAGCATGGCCAGGCGACGCAGCGCATGCGAGAGCGGGGCCACGTTGGGGTCCCACACGAGCCGGATGCGACCGGTCACCGCGTTGGCGCCGACATCAAGGATCCCCGGCTCGCGCGTGAGTGCGCGATTGACGAGCCAGGCGCAGGCGGCGCAACGCATGCCATCGGTGACGACGGTGATCTCGCGGCCGCCAGCGACGGCACGTGCATGGTCCGCGACCACCTCGTCGCGATCCCAGGCGGAGAAGTCGGTGTCTCCGTTGCCCACGCGCGACGCGGCCTCGCTGCGCAGCCGGTAGTAGTCCCCGAGGTCCGCTTCGCCGATCCATTGCGCGGCCGCGGCGCAGCCATCGCAGCAGAACGCCTGCGCTGCGCCGTCGACGTCGTAGTGCGCCGGCAGCGGCGGCAATGGTTCACCGCAGTGGTAGCAACGGGCCAGCGATATCGTGCGGGGCGGGCACCGCGCGTCCATGGCCTCAGCGTGTGCCCGACAGCGCCGGTTGCAATGCAACGGCCTGCTGGCCCTTCGGCAGCCGGCCGCCGATGCGCCAGCGGCCATCGGCGGGTTCCAGGCGCACGTTCCACTCGCTGCCGGCGTCGACCTTGAACGCGGCATGCCAGCCGAGCGGGCCCGGCTTCACGTCGATCACGCGATCGTCGACGGAATGCGTGGGATGCACGAGACTCACGCGAAGCGTCGCGCTGCGGTCGAAATCACCCTGCACGGGCAGCACGTCGACCGCGCCGCCACCAACGCGCACCACCGCGCCCAGTTTCATCTGCTGCGCGCGCGCGTCCGGCCCGAGGTCGGCGACCTGCATCTGTGCGGTGCGATCGACCTTGTCGACGATCGCATCGTCGGAATCACGGTTGGCGATCACCACGAGGCCGATGCCGAAGATCATCGAGACCACCGGCAGGCCGACGACCAGCCACATCACCGGGTTGGACCACTTGGAACGTTCGTCAGGCTGCATCACATCGGTCCGAAGAAGCTGCTGTCGACGCTCGCCTGCACGCTGCCGTCGGCGGCGCGTACGTCGAAGCGCAAGGGGTGGCGGCCGGCGACGCCGGCGGGGGCATGCACCGTCGCTTCCACGGGCACCACCGCCTGCGCAGGCACGTCGACCGTGAGCGGCGCGCGGCGCAACGCCAGGCCGTCGGCGGCATGCGCGAGCGTGATGCGGTAGTGCTGCGGCGCGTCGGTCCTGTTCGCAAGCTTGAGCGTGTAGCCGTTGTCGATGCCGTCAGTCACCGGGCGGTACAGCGCGTTGCGATCGCGCATGGCCTCGACGGTGAGCGGCGCACGGTGGCCGACGCCCCAGGCCCATCCCGCGACGAGTGCAACCAGCAGCGCGCCGTAGACCACGATCCGCGGACGCAGCACGCGGCTGGGGCGCTCCTCGAGCGTGTTCTGTGTGGTGTAGCGGATCAGGCCCTGCGGGTAACCGAGCTTGTCCATCACGCCGTCGCAGGCGTCGATGCAGGCGCCGCAGGCGATGCATTCGTACTGCAGGCCGTTGCGGATGTCGATGCCGGTCGGGCAGACCTGTACGCAGATCGTGCAGTCGATGCAGTCGCCGAGGTCTTCGGGGGCGAATTTCGGCAGCGGTTCGGCGGTCACGCCCGCGCCGGCGAAGGTGATCGTGCCGCCGGCACCGGTGGCGGCGGCCGTGGGATGCAGGGCCGCCCGGAAGACGTAGTCGTAGGCGGTGACGCGAGCGAGCAGGCCGCGCGCGCGCCCGAGCACACTGGGCAGCCCGCGCTTGCGGGCGCCGCGCGGCTCCCCGCGCATCGGGTCGTAGGCGATGATCAGCGTGTTGCGGTCGAACATCGCGCTCTGGAAGCGAGCGTAGGGGCACATGTACTTGCAGACCTGCTCGCGCAGGAAGCCGGCGTTGCCCCAGGTGGCGAGCGCGTAGAACAGCACCCAGAACGTCTCCCAGCCGCCCCAGGCCAGCGTCGGCAGGCGATGGGCGAGGTCGATGGCCGGCGTGAAGAAGCCCACGAAGGTGAAGCCGGTCCACAGCGCGAACACCGCCCACAGCAGGTGCTTGGCGCCCTTGCGCAGCAGCTTCTCGCGCGTCCATGGACCTGCGTCGAGCTTGATGCGCTTCGCGCGGTCGCCCTCCGTCCAGCGTTCCATCCACAGGAATACTTCGGTCCACACCGTCTGCGGGCAGGCATAGCCGCACCACAGGCGCCCGGCGAGCGCGGTGAAGAAGAACAGCGCGAGCGCGGCGACGATCAGCAGCAGCGCGAGGAACAGGAAGTCCTGCGGCCAGAACGTCAGCGCGAAGACATGGAACTTGCGCGCGGGCAGGTCGAACAGCACGGCCTGGCGCCCGTTCCATGCCAGCCACGGGAAGACGTAGAACATCCCGAGCAACCATGCGACCGCGACCACGCGCAGCCGCGCGAGCGGGCCTTCCACCGCGCGCGGGTAGACCTTGCGCTCGCTGACGTAGGCGCCGACCGGCTCGTCGAGCATCTGCAATGGAATCGAGCGGCTCATCGGTCTTGCGGCAGTGGCTGGTTGAAGCGGCTCGCCGGCCGCAGCAGAATCCAGGTGAACAGGCTCGACGCACTGGTGGCCAGCCAGAAGGTGAAGAAGCCGACGGTGTAACCGAGCTCGCGCGTCAGGGTGAGTTGCGGGAACGTCATGTCGCGCAGCACCAGCGGGTCGACGTAGGCGAAGAACACCATCGTGGCGACGCCGGCCGCGAAGAAGCTCGGCCAGAGGATCGCGCCGACCCGCTGGGCCATCGGGCGCGGCGGGTGGTCGAACACGGGCTGCGGTCGCGACATGCGTGGAGCTCCTTACTTCGCCGCGACCTGCGCGGGGCGGTTCGACAGCGACCAGACGTAGGCAGCAACCAGCCGTGCGCGCGTATCACCCAGCAGCGCACGGTGCGCCGGCATCACGCCGTGGCGACCGTTGGTGATCGTCTGCACGATTTGCGCCTTGCTGCCGCCGTAGAGCCAGTAGTCGTCGGTCAGGTTCGGTGCGCCCATTGCGATGTTGCCCTTGCCGTCGGTGCCGTGGCAGGCGATGCAGACACCCTCGTACAGCGTCTTGCCCTGTGCCGCCATGTAGTTGTTGTCCAGGCCCTTCGGGTCTGACAGCGACTGCACGTAGCTCGCGACATAGTCGACGGCGTTCTCGCCGCCCATGCCGGTCAGCACCTTGCCCCATTCGGGCATCACGCCGTCGCGGCCGTCGAGCACCGTTTCGAGCACGCGGTCGGACGTGCCGCCCCAGTGCCAGATGTCGTCGGTTAGGTTGGGATAGCCGATCGCGCCCGTCGCCGACGAGCCGTGGCAGCCCGAGCAGGTGTTCGCGAAGATCGAATGCCCGATGGCCACGGCATGCGGGTCACGCGCGATCACGTCGATCGGCTTGCCCGCATAGCGCGCGAACGCGGTGTTGAGCTTGGCGTCCTCGCTGGCCTTGTCGGCCGCGTATTCCTTGTTCGACGTCCAGCCCGAAATCCCCTGGTAGCGGCCGAGTCCGCCGTACCAGACGATGTAGCCGATGGCGAAGATGATCGTCAGGTAGAAACCATTGATCCACCAGCGCGGCAGCGGCTTGTTGTATTCGGTGAGGTCGTCGTCCCACACGTGGCTGGTGTCGGTCGGCTTCGGGTCGCCGGGGCGCTTGCGCGCGGTGAACCACAGCAGCCACACGCATCCGGCGATGTTCAGCACGACGAGTGCGATCACGTACCACGACCAGCCCATGCTCATCGCGGGGTCTCCTCGGAATCATTGAGTGGCAGACGCGCGGCGGCGTCGAACTCGGGCTTGCGCGCCGGGCGCCAGGCCCAGACCCAGCCGGCCAGGAACAGCGCCAGCAGGATCGCGGTGACGATGCCTGCAACCATGGCTCAGCCTCCCCTCGGCGCGTGGCGGCCGAGGTCCTGCAGGTAGGCGATCACCGCGTCCAACTCGGTCTTGCCTTCCACGGCTTTCGCCGCGCCGGCGATGTCGGCATCGGTGTAGGGATCGCCAATCGCGCGCAGCGCCTTCATGTGCGTGGTGATGGTCTCGCCGTCGACGTCGTTCTGCGCGAGCCACGGGAAGCCGGGCATGTTCGACTCCGGCACCACGTCACGCGGCTGGTTGAGGTGCACGCGATGCCAGTCGTCCGAATACCGGCCGCCGACGCGCGCGAGGTCCGGGCCCGTGCGCTTGGAACCCCACTGGAACGGATGGTCGTAGACCGATTCACCGGCGAGCGAGTAGTGGCCGTAGCGTTCGGTCTCGAAGCGCAGCGTGCGCACCATCTGCGAATGGCAGTTGTAGCAACCCTCGCGGATGTAGACATCACGTCCGGCGAGCTGCAGCGCGGGATACGGTTTGACACCCGGCAGCGGCTTGATCGCCTCGGCCTGGTTCATCAGCGGCACGATCTCGGCCAGGCCGCCGAACGAGACGGCCACCGCGATCAGCATGGCCATCAGGCCGACATTCTTTTCGACTTTCTCGTGTGCATTGGTGCTCATGTCGGGTCCTCAGGCGAGCGCCGGTGCGGGTAGCCCATCGACCACCGGCTCGCGACCATCCGCGAGCGTCTTCAGCACGTTCCAGCCCATCAGAAGCATCCCGCCGAGCACCAGCAGGCCGCCGCCGAAGCGGATCAGGTAGTAGGGATAGGTCGCGTTGAGCGCTTCGACGAAGCTGTAGGTCAGCGTGCCGTCGGGGTTGGTGGCGCGCCACATCAGGCCCTGCGTCACGCCGGCGATCCACATCGCCACGATGTAGAACACCACGCCGATGGTGTGCAGCCAGAAGTGCACGTCGATCGCCTTCGTCGAATGCATGCGCTCGGCGCCGACGAGCTTCGGCAGCATCGCGTAGGTCGAGCCGATGGTGATCATCGCCACCCAGCCCAGCGCCCCGGCGTGCACGTGGCCGATCGTCCAGTCGGTGTAATGCGACAGCGAGTTCACCGTCTTGATGGACATCATCGGTCCCTCGAACGTCGCCATCATGTAGAACGAAAGCGACACGACCAGGAACTTCAGGATCGGATCGGTGCGCAGCTTGTGCCACACGCCCGAGAGCGTGAGCATGCCGTTGATGGCGCCGCCCCAGGAGGGCGCGAGCAGGATCAGCGAAAACACCATGCCGAGGCTCTGCGCCCAGTCGGGCAGCGCGGTGTACTGCAGGTGGTGCGGGCCGGCCCACATATAGACCGCGATCAGCGCCCAGAAGTGCACGATCGATAGGCGATACGAATAGACCGGGCGCTGCGCCTGTTTCGGCACGAAGTAGTACATCATCCCGAGGAAGCCGGCGGTCAGGAAGAAACCCACCGCGTTGTGGCCGTACCACCACTGCACCATGGCATCGACGGTGCCGCTGTACACGCTGTACGACTTGAACGCGCCCGCCGGGATGGCGATGTTGTTGACGATGTGCAGTAGCGTCACCGCGACGATGAAGCTGCCGTAGAACCAGTTGGCGACGTAGATGTGCGGCGTCTTGCGCTTGGCGATCGTGCCGAAGAACAGCCAACCGTAGGCGATCCAGACCACCGCGATCAAAAGGTCGATCGGCCATTCGAGCTCGGCGTATTCCTTGCCCTGCGTCAGGCCCATCGGCAGCGTCACCGCCGCGGCGAAGATCACCGCCTGCCAGCCCCAGAACACGAACCCGGCCAATCGGTCGGAGATCAGTCGCACGCCACAGGTACGCTGCACCACGTACAGGCTAGTGCCCATCAACGCTGAGCCACCGAAGGCGAAGATCACCGCATTGGTATGCAGCGGGCGCAGGCGTCCATAGCTCAGCCACGGGATGCCGTAGGTGAGGTCGGGCCAGTACAGCTGCGCCGCGATCAGCGCGCCGACCGACATGCCGACGATGCCCCACAGCACCGTGGCGAGCGAGAACTGCACGACCACGCGGTCGTTGTACGACGCGGCCCGCGGGCGGGGCACGGTCGGGGCGGGTGCCGGTACGGACACCACGCCCGTGGCATCGAGGACGGTCATGGATGGACCCGGATGGGAAGTTGGGAGATCACGCGGGAAATTGTCGACCTCGCACTCACGGGCGACTTGATCTCGATCAAGTGCGGTCGGTGCCGCTAGGCTGGTCGCCTGCGCGGCACGAAAGAACACAGCGGGGGCCGCCCTGTGCCTGGCAGATCGCATAGAACTTTGCCAGCGCGCGACCCGACGAAAGCAACTCCCGGGCCTGCGCCACGCCGCCACTGGTCGCGGCCCCCTGCGACGAGGTCGAGGAGCGCGCCCGCAAGAAGCAGCGCGCGCTCGCGGAGGTCCGCGGGCGCATCGGCATCGTTGCGAAGTACTTTCAGCACATCGATCGCCTCCAGCGCCGGGCCGATGCCGAAGCCGACCGGCTGCAAGCCGTCGGAGTGATGCACACCAATGCGCAGCCCCAGTGTTTTCCCGGCGTCTACCAGGCGGCGCGTAAGCGCAGCGGCTGCCACGTCGCTGCGCACTTTCGCGGTCGGGCCGATCGGCATGTCGATCAGCACATGGTTCGAGCCCGCGGCGACCTTCTTCGACAGCACGCTCGCGACGAGCTGGCCGTCACTGTCGAAATCGAGTGGGCGCTCGACGCGGATCAGCACATCGTCTGCCGGGCTCAGCCGCGCACTGCCGCCCCAGACCAGGCAGCCGCCCTCCTGCTCCATGACGCGTCGCATCGCAGGCAATTCGAGGTCGACCGGTGTCATCACTTCAACCGTGTCGGCGGTACCGGCAGGCCCACCATGTCCGGTTCTGCACGAAATAGCCGGCCGGGCTCAGGAATTTGCCGGCCACCAGTGCGGCGTGGTCGCCCAGCAGCCAGCTGGCTGTCGCGTACTCGACACCCGTCTCGCGCCCGCCATCCGAGTCGACGGCCGCTTCGAGCTCCGTCTCGAACAGGAGTCGTGGGCCGACCTGCAGATGCAGGTCGGCGCGAGCGTGCCTTCCAGGCGCGAGCCGTCGCCGGTGGTGGCAACCGCAGCGACGTCTGCATACCCGGTGACGTGGAACACGACCGAGCCGTCGTCGGCAGCCACGGCGTTCGCAGCGGTCAGCTCCTGCGAGGCTGCGGAGCCGGCGGCCGTCAGCAGCAGCGTGGCGAGCGGGCGGTGATCAATATGCGCGGCACGCCGTGCTCCGAACGCATTGCTGAGCACGCCATACAACGCACCCACCCAGATGCCGGTAATGGTGAAGAAGACCGCGCCAATCGCGACATGCGCGAACGTCATCGCCGGCACCGGTTGCTGGAACGGCGCAACGTTCAGGCCGTGCACCAGGACGCTCAGCGCGTCGGACCGTAAGCTCCCCCGTCAAGCAGACACTTCAAAAGTAGAACTTCCGGCGTGGCTGGTGCGGTATTCGGCGGGGGTCATCCCACACCCACACCCACTTCGATTGCGCGACGGACCCGCGAGCGCATCGCGCGCCGCTTCACCAGCGCGTAGATCACCGGGATCACCACCAGCGTCAGCGCCGTCGACGACACCATGCCGCCAACCATCGGCGCGGCAATGCGTCGCATGACTTCCGAACCGGCACCCGTACTCCACATGATCGGCAGCAGGCCGGCCATGACTGCCACAACCGTCATCATCTTCGGACGCACGCGTTCGACGGCGCCTTCCATGATCGCGTCGAGCAGGTCTTCGTCTCGCAGCTGTTCGCCCGCCTGGCTGCGCTCCAGCGCGCGGGTCGACAGCGCATGGTCGAGGTAGAGCAGCATCACCACGCCGGTCTCCGCCGCCACGCCGGCCAGCGCGATGAACCCCACCGCGACTGCGACACTGAGGTTGTAGTCGAGCAGCCACATCAGCCAGACGCCACCGACCAGCGCGAACGGTACCGAGAGCATCACGATCAGCGATTCGGTCACGCGCCGGAAATTGAGGTAGAGCAGCAGGAAGATGAGCGCCAGCGTCACCGGTATCACCAGCCGCATCTTCGCCGCCGCGCGCTGCATGTACTCGTACTGGCCGCTCCACGTAGCAAAGTAGCCCGGCGGGAAGCGCACGTCGCGGATGACCGCAGCCTGCGCACTGCGTACGAAGCGGCCGATGTCGCTCTCGCGTGTATCGACATAGATGTAGGCCGACAGCATCGCGTTCTCGGTGCGGATGCTCGGCGCACCCTTGCGCACCTGCAGCGTCGCCAGCTCGCCCAGGGGCACCTGCGCGCCGCTCATCGTCGACACCAGCACATTGCGGCCGATGTTGGCCGGATCGCCTCGAAGCTCGCGGGGGTAACGCACGATCAGGCCGAAGCGCTCGCGGCCCTGCACCATCGTGGTCACCATCTCGCCACCGAGCGCTGTCCCGACCACGTCCTGCACGTCCCCCACGGTAAGCCCGTACTGCGCGAGTCGGTCGAGGTCGGGATCGATGTCGAGGTAGTAACCGCCGGTCAGGCGCTCGGCATAGGCGCTCGTGGTGCCCGGCACCTTCCTCACGCTGGCCTCGATCTGGCGCGACAGCTCTTCCAGCTCGCCCAGATCGCGGCCGAACACCTTGATGCCCACCGGCGTGCGGATGCCGGTGGCGAGCATGTCGGTGCGCGCCTTGATCGGCATCGTCCACGAGTTGGCGATGCCCGGGAACTTGAGCGCGGTGTCCATTTCCTTGACCAGCGCATCCACCGTCATGCCCTTGCGCCACTGCGACTCGGGCTTGAGGTTGATGACTGTTTCTGACATCTCGAGCGGCGCCGGGTCGGTCGCCGTCAACGCGCGGCCGGCCTTGCCGAATACGGACTCCACTTCCGGGAAGGACTTGATGATGCGGTCTTGCTTCTGCAACACGGACGCCGCCTGCGTCGCGGACATGCCCGGCAGTGAAGCGGGCATGTACAGCAACGTGCCCTCGTTGAGCGTGGGCATGAACTCGCTGCCCAGCCGCGACGCCGGCCACAGCGTCACCAGCAGCACCAGCGCGGCAACGACCAGCGTCGCCGCCTTGTGCCGCAGCACGCCATGGATGATCGGGCGGTAGATCCGGATCAGCACGCGGTTGACCGGGTTCTTCGCCTCCGGCGTGATGCGGCCGCGCACGAAGATCCACATCAGCACGGGCACCAGCGTGACCGACAGCAAGGCCCCGCCCGCCATCGAGAACGTCTTGGTGAACGCGAGCGGCTTGAACAGTCGCCCCTCCTGCGCTTCCAGCGCGAACACCGGCAGGAACGACACGGTGATGATCATCAGGCTGAAGAACAGCGACGGGCCCACTTCGCGGCAGGCTTCGATGATGATCTGCGCGCGAGGCTTGCTACCGTCGTCGCGCTCTAGATGCTTGTGTGCGTTCTCGATCATCACGATCGCGGCGTCCACCATCGCCCCGATCGCAATCGCGATGCCGCCCAGGCTCATGATGTTGGAGTTCATGCCGAGCAGGCGCATCGCGATGAAGGCGATCATGACGCCGATCGGCAACATCAGGATCGCCACCACCGCGCTACGCACGTGAAACAGGAACAAAAGGCAGACTAGCGCCACGATGACGCTCTCCTCCAGCAGCGTGCTGCGAAGCGTCTTGATGGCGCGGTGGATCAGGTCCGACCGGTCGTAGACCGTTTCGACCTTGACGCCCTCCGGTAGGCCGGCGCCGATTTCGACGATCTTCTGCTTGAGGTTGTGGATCACCGACAGCGCGTTTTCGCCGTAGCGAGCGACGACGATGCCGGCAACGACGTCGCCCTGGCCGTTGAGGTCGGTGACGCCGCGGCGCTCGTCGGGCACCAGTTCCACGCGCGCGAGGTCGCCGATCCGCACCGCGCGCCCGTCACGCGCCGCGACGGTGAGGTTGGCGACGTCTGACATGTTCCGCAGGTAGCCACGGCCGCGGATCATGTATTCGGTTTCCGCCATCTCGATGGTCCGGCCGCCGACGTCGCGATTGCTCTCGCGCAACACCCGAGTGATCGTCGACAGCGGTATGCCGTATTCGCGCAGGCGCACCGGGTCGACGGTGACCGAGTACTGGCGCACGAACCCGCCGACGCTGGCCACCTCGGCCACGCCGCCGGCCTTGGTCAGCTGGTAGCGCACGTACCAGTCCTGCAGCGCGCGCAACTCGTCGAGCGAATGCTTGCGCGAGGTGAGCGCGTACTCGTAGACCCAGCCGACGCCGGTCGCGTCCGGGCCGAGCGTCGGCGTTACGCCCGAGGGCAGGTTCTTGGACGCGAAGTTCAGGTACTCGAGCACGCGCGAGCGTGCCCAGTAGACGTCGGTACCGTCCTCGAAGATGACGTAAACGAACGATGCTCCGAAGAAGGAGAAACCGCGCACGACCTTCGAGCGGGGCACCGAGAGCAGCGCACTGGTGAGCGGGTAGGTGACCTGGTCCTCGACCACCTGCGGCGCCTGTCCGGGCACATCGGTGTAGACGATGACCTGCACGTCCGAGAGGTCAGGCTGGGCGTCCAGGGGGGTATTGACCACCGCGTACACACCCGCCGCGGCGAGCGCGACGGTGGCGACGAGGACAAGGAAGATGTTGCGGATGGACCATTCGATCAGCCGGCCGAGCACGTCAGCGGCCCTCGCCCGTGCCGGCCGCACGCGGATCGGCGGAAGGCTTGTCCATGCCAGGCATGTCCGGCATGGACGGGGCGGCGGGCCCGGCGGGCGACGGTGTCGCTGCCGCCGGCGTAGTCGCGGGTCCCTTGGCGTTGCCCAGCCCCTGCAAGGCCGACTGCAGGTTGCTCTCGGCATCGATCAGGAAGTTGGCGGACGTCACCACCGCCATGCCGTCATCGAGCCCGGCGAGCACTTCGACGCGGTCGCCGAAGCGGCGGCCCAGCGCGACCTCGCGCGGGGCATAGCGGCCTTCGCCCACCTGCACCAGCGCGACCTGCCGGGTGCCGCTGTTGATCACCGCGGAGGCCGGCACGGTCAGCGCATCGACCGTGGGCCCCGTGAGCTCCAGCGTCCCGTAGACGCCGGGCCGCAGTTGCTGGCGGGGGTTGGGCAGCTCCACGCGCACGGCGACCGTGCGCGTCGTCGGATCGACTACCGGCTGCACGAACGTGATGCGCCCGCGCACGCTTTCACCGGGGAGGGCGGTGGAAACGAAAGCGGCCGACTGGCCGGGCGCCAGCGTCGACGCCTGATCCACCGGCACGTGCGCGATCGCCCACACCGTGGACAGGTCCGCGATCTTCAGGATCGCCTCGCCGGCCATGAAGCGGGCGCCGGGCAGCACGGGCTTCTCGATCACAACGCCACTGACCTTGGAGCGATAGACCACGTTGAACGCGTCGCCGCCGGCGTCCACCTCCCAATTGCGCAGGCGTGCGCGGCCAGCGTCGCGCAGGCGCCGCATCGCCGCCGCGCCCTGCGGATCGGAGCCGGACAGGCGCGCGGCCGCGGTGTCAGCCAACTGGATCTCCTGCCGCGCCGCGGCCAGCTGCGGGCTGTAGACCGCCAGCAGCGGCTGCCCGGCGCGCACCGCCATGCCCGTCTGGTTCGCATAGAGGTGGGCGACCCATCCCTCGAAACGCGGGGCGACGACGAACTCGCGCGTCTCGTCGATCGCGACCGTCGCACTGGCGCGCACGCTCATCACCTGCAGGCCGCGCCGTACTGGCTCGGTGCGCACGCCGAGCGTCTGCACGCGGCCCGGGTCCAAAGCGACGGTGCCCGGTGCGGCGCTGTCGCCGCCTTCGTACACAGGCACGTAGTCCATGCCCATCGGATCCTTCTTCGGCGTCGGCGAGGTGGCCCCGCTCATCGGCGCGCGGTAAAACAGGACGCGACGGGCCCCGGGAGCCGTGGCACCCGCTGCCAGCGGGACGTCGTGACGGCGGCCGATCCAGACGCCCGCGCCCAGTGCGACGGCGGCGATGACAACGACAAGGACAGTGCGGGTCAGGGTGTTCATGGTGCGGCTCCTTCCACGGCGCGCACATCGGCCGCGGCAGTGAGCTCGTCGCGCTGGGCGGCGAGCCGGGTGAGTTCGGCGCCCTGCCACGCGTCGAGCGCGTCGAGGACTGTGGCAAAGTCGACTTCGCCGGCCTGGTAGCTGGCGAGCGCGGCCTTGAAGTTGGCGTCGCTCTGCACCTGCAGCGTCGTCTCGGCGAGCCGCCGCCGCTCCCGCGCGCCGGTCCAGCGCGCGAAGGCACCGGCGAGGCGACTGTCGAGATCACGCTGGGTGGCGCCGACCCGGAGCCGCGCCGCCTCGGCCCGCAGGTCGGCCTCGCGCTCGCGCTCATGCAGCGCGCGTCGCTGCAGCGGCACCTGCATCTCCAGCATCAGTTCCAGGCTCTCGACGCCGCCGCCGCGCTGCATCGCGCCGACGCCGACGGTGATGTCGGGCCGTCGCGCCCGGCGCTGCAGTTCGGCCGAGCGTGCTGCTGCAGACGCCATGGATTCGCGGGCCGCCAGTTCCGGCGCGGACACCGACGACAGCGCGGCGCGCGCCGCGGCCAGCGTCGGATGCGCGATCGGCAGCAGGGGGGCAGCCGCGGGCTCGGCCAATGGCGCGTCGGCCGGCCGGCCGAGGAGCCCATTGAGCATGGCAGCGGCCTCGCGATGCATTGCGTCGCGCTCGAGCCGCTCGCCGAGCAAGCCCGTGCGCACAACCTGGGCGCGGATCGCGTCCTGCTGGGGCACCATGCCCAGCGCATAGCGCACGCCGGCGATCTCCTCCACCTGATCGAGCAGGCGCACGCGGCGGTCGATCACCACCAGCGCCTGGCCGGTCTCCCAGAAGCGCGCGTAGGTGGATTCGATCTGCGCGAGCAGCTGGCGGGCTCGCGAGTCGCGGTCGGCCCCGGCCGCCGTGGCCTCGTCGCGCGCCACGTCGCGCGCCAGCTCGCGCTTGCCCCACAGCGGCACGGTCTGGCGCAGCTGCAGCAGGTTGCCGGTCTCGCGGCCGGCCCCGTGCCAAGGGGCGGCCGGGTCGATGCCGCGCAGGGTGATGGCGACCATGGGGTCGGGCAACGCGCCGGCGGGCAGTACGCGCGCCTGCGCGGCCTCGGCGTCCAGCCCGGCGGCGGCGAGCTCGGGGCTGTGGGCGAGGGCCCATTGGCGCACCGAGGCGACGTCGCGCCCCGGCATGTCGTGCGCGCCGGCCGGTGCCAGGAATGCGCAGAGCGCCAGTGCAAGCGCAAAGCGCCGCAGCAAGGGGCCCGAACGGGCAAGGAAATTCGACATGGAGCGGTCCTCGGATGGACGCGTGGTGACGCGCGGTCGCTATCGACGGCGCGGCCTGGCGGTCGCTCGAGGAACGCCTAGATCAGTAGCAGTGGCGCCGGGTGGCGGGTCGGGCCACGCGGGGGCCGGTCGGGCGGCGAGTAGGTGCCGGCGATGCATTGCGCCGCCGGGAGCAGGACCGCGCCCACGGCAAAAGCGAACGGCGCAGGAAGCAGCGCCGGGACCGGCGGGACGCGGGCGACTTCCGCCGAACCTGTCTTCTGGTCGCAGTGCGCATCGCAGGTCGCACTGCCCGCGCGGCGGACTTTCGCCTCGCAGTGGTGTCCCTCGGCCATGGCGGGGGCGGCGTGGGCGCCGGCGTCGTGCATCCCGTGCCCCTCCGGTGCAACGTCCGCAGGTGCGGGCATGGGCGGCATGGCGCACGCGCCGTGCATGGCCGACACCACCTGCGTCCACAGCATCGCGGTGATCGCGAGGATCAGCCAGAAGCGGGGCCGACGGGAACGGCAGTGCATGGGGCTACATTAGCTGCTGCGCGGTGGCTCTGCTTTGATCTCGGTCAACCTGGAGGCTTGCCGTGCCGTCCTGTTTCCGGCCCCCGCATCATGACCGACACGCCCCGCTGCCTAACCGGCTGCACCCCGCCGGACGGCGACTCACTGAACCGGCAATGCACCTGCGCCGTGGTTGACGTCGCGCAGATACGGAACAGGCTGGCCGCACAGCTGGTGCACGGCGAAGCCGTCGACTCCGAACGCCACGCCCATCTGTTCTCGCCGCACGCGCTGTTCGTAGACCGGGCCTCGCTCGACGCCATGGCCGCGGTGGCCAGCGCGGTGCTCGAGGTTGCGACGTGCCCGGCCTATATCGACCGCGTACTGGACTGGGCGCCGGCGATCGCCTCGCACGACCCGGGTTCCCCCGGCGGCGTGTTCGGCCTCGACTTCCACTTGACCGTCGAAGGTCCGCGGTTGATTGAAGTCAACACAAACCCCGGTGGCCTGCTGCTGAACGCACTGCTGCTGGACGGCGTTGAGGCCTGCGCACCTGCGTCGTGGGCGCCGACACGAACCTCGACCGATGCGCGGGCTGCCGCCGTCGACGCATGGCTCGAGGATGCCCAGGCGCAGCTGGGGCGGGCGCCGACGCGGATTGCCGTTGTCGATCTCGACCCGCCTGCGCAGTTCCTTTATCCCGAGTTCGAGTTGTACGCCGCCGCCTTCCAGGAGCGCGGGCTCGACTGTGTGATCTGTGACCCGGATGCACTCACCTGGGACGGCACGTCGCTGCGCGACGCGTCAGGCACGGTCGACTTCGTCTACAACCGCCTGACCGACTTCGCACTTCAGGATCCAGCTTCCGCGGCGATACGCGCAGCGTTCCTTGCGGACGCGGTTGCACTGACGCCACACCCTCGTGCGCACGCCCTGCTTGCCGACAAGCGCAACCTGGCGGTGCTGGGGGATGGAGAGCGGCTGCGGGCGTGGGGTATTGCGCCAGACGTGTCGGCGTTGCTCTCGCGCGCGATTCCCGAAACGTTTGCAGTCGACGGGTCGCGGGCTGAGCAACTCTGGGAGCGACGGAAGGACTACTTCTTCAAACCCGCCACCGGCTTCGGCAGCCGGGGCAGCTACCGCGGTGACAAGCTGACGCGAAGGGTGTGGGAGTCGATCGAACAGGGGATTTACGTTGCACAGCGCTTCGCGCCGCCGAGCCTGCGCGTCGCGGCGGACGGCACCACACTGAAGGCCGATGTGCGTTGCTTCGTCAACCGGGACAGCGTGCTGATGTTCGCCGCACGCCTGTATCAAGGGCAGACCACCAACATGCGTACGGCCGGCGGTGGGTTCGCCGCGGTACTTACCACGCCCCGGCGGCCTGCATCAGCGGAGTGAGCGCGCGATCGCCTCGATCGGCCTCAGGCCCTCGCCGAAGCGCGCGATCGATGCGCGGTGGGTTTCCAAGTCGCTGTAGGCGAGGTGCCGGACGTCCAGTTCCGCCACTCGGCTGAATGCGGGACGTGCAAGCTGGGCGCGGACGTCCGCCTCGCGGCGATCTGGTACGACAAGGAAGTACTTTGTTTCATGGTCGATCGCGCTTCCAAGGGCCAGGTCGAGCATGCGGACGATTCCGGAGTAAATACTGGTGCTGTGCTCGACTTCAAAAGCGGCTGCCACGCGGTCATTGCGGAGCCACAGGACGTCGATCAGACGGACCGCGTCACCGCCTGCAGCGCCCTCGATTGCCGCGGGCAGCCGCTCCAGACAACCGTCCCCCAAACGACCTTCCCCGCAAGCGCGGGAACGATCGTTGCTGGCGATCCACACGTCGAATCCCAACGCCTGGCCCAAGTCACGCAGCCAGCCTTGCACGTTCGTATGAGACTGATCGTCCGCGGCGTCGGCGTTCCGCCTCTTTAGCGAAACAGCATCCGCCCTTACACGCGACAGGTCCGACTCCCACGCAGCCACGGCGGTCCCATCGTTTCCGCCCGGTAGAGGTAGCCGCCCGCTGCCAATGTCGAAGAGGAGACCGGCGACCGCGCCGAGATCGTTTGAAAGCAGGCGACGGGCCGTCGTGTTGATGTCGAAGATCCCCCGACGCATGGCCAGATAGTCGTCCCATCGGCCAAGCTTCACCTTCGCACCTGTCAGGGCGTTGAAGCCCTTGACGATTGCAGTGTTGAACGGGGGGACCAGTGTGGGATGCACGAAGTACAGGAGATTGGCTGCCGCGGGGCCAGTCCCTTTATCTTGCGCGCGTCGAGTGCATGGATCGCCTCCAGGACGCCCGCCTCGGTGTCACACCCCGCGCACGCCTGCAGGAACCGTCCGAAGGCGATCTGATTCGCGCGGTCCTCGTAAATATCCGGGATCCGCAGCTTTGGCTTCCAGAGGAAGGCGTGGTCGGCCCCCTTGAAAATCTGCCGTTGCTCCGCAACCGCGTGAACGACAGTCTCCAGCGAAGAGCCGCGATAAGTGTTTCCGAACGTATCCGAGCCAATCTCGGCGACTACCGCCTGCAAGCCCCGGCGAATCGAGCGGAAGTTCTTGATTCGCTCCTCCCAGAGGAACCACGTCTGGTAAGTGCAGCTCGCGTCTTGCCGCCAGTGCTCGACAATGGGAAATAGATGCACCGCGTCAAGGGGAGCGCCATTGACCACCCTTCTTTTGAAGTCGCGCCATTGTGACTTCGCCGGCTCCGCTGCGCTCGATGCCTTGCGAAGGTTGCGCTTCGCAGGCAGTTCGGTCATGGCGCCCTGCTATTGAGCATTGCTGGACAGGCCATGGCGGGGCGCCGTCGACCCTGCAACGCTACGAACTGGTCCCCAGGACCACAGCGTTGAGTGCACAGCTCGTCCAACCGGCTACGCGTGCCAGCGGAACGCCCGGCGGCCGGTTCGCAGCAGTACTGAGGACGGCCGACGATGCGCGCTAATCCCGCACAACGTGCTGGGGTCGAAACCCGCTGCGAAAGCCGGGTGTGCTCCTTGCATTCGGCACAGGTCTGTCACAAGCCCGTCCCACGCGCCCCAGGCCGATGCGGCGCGGCCGTGCTCAAGACACAAAAAAGCCCGCAATTTCGCGGGCTTAAGTGTGGTGGCTATGGGTGGACTCGAACCACCGACCCCAGCATTATGAGTGCTGTGCTCTAACCGGCTGAGCTACATAGCCATGCGGCGAACCGCGAATTCTTCTGGTTCCCCCTGCCGCTGTCAATGCGCGATGGCAGCCTTTGGCTGCAGCCCATGCCCTTCACTCCGTATTGGCTTGTTGTATACGGGCACGCATGGCAGAGTCGGTCGCAGTGGCGTATGCCTGAGCGAATAGGGGTCCGCATCGTGATCGATCCGGACGGATACCGGCCCAATGTGGGCATCGTGATCATGAACACCGGTGGCCAGGTGTTCTGGGCGCGGCGCGTCCATCGTGATGGCTGGCAGTTCCCGCAGGGCGGGATGAACAGCGACGAGACGCCGCTCGAGGCGATGTACCGCGAACTGCGCGAAGAGACCGGCCTGCTTCCGCAGCACGTCGAAATGCTGGCCGCGACGCCTGGTTGGCTGCGTTACAGGCTGCCGCAGCGCGCGATCCGGCGGCATGACCATCTCGTCTGCATCGGCCAGAAGCAGGTCTGGTTCCTGTTGCAGCTCAAGGGCGACGAATCGGAAGTGCGCCTTGACCTCACCGAGAAGCCCGAATTCGACCACTGGAGATGGGTCGATTTCTGGTATCCGCTCGATCACGTGGTGACCTTCAAGCGCGGGGTCTATTCGCGCGCGCTGCGGCATCTGGCGCCGACGGCGCGGCACATCGCCGGGGCGGGCGCAGTCCCTTCCAGGGCGCTCGATCCGCGGGAAATCCGCGAGGGGCCTTCGCGCCGTCGCCCACCACCGCTGGACCCGTCTGGAACCCGACTGGCCGACCCGCCGCCTAATTGACAATCATTCGCATTGGTGGCGGAATGGGGGCGCGGCAATCCGCTGCCTGGACCTGCTCCCTGCCTCTGCCATGTACATCTGCGTCTGCAATGGAGTCACCGACAGCCAGATCCGCCAGGCAGCGGAAGCCGGCTGCCGGACCATGTCCGAGCTGACGATGCGTACGGGCGCTGGCGCAAACTGTGGCAGCTGCGTCGAAGCCGCGACCGCGCTGCTCGACGAAGCCCAGGTGCGCCGCAGCCTTCCATTGCCAATGCTCTCGCAGGCGGCCTGACGCACGAGCCGCGGTACCTGGATGCACACGATTCCCGTTACGTCACCGGTCCACGCACGCGGCTAGAGTGGCGGTTTCCGCGGCATTGGAGCCAGGCTCATGAAGGGCGACCCGAAGGTCATCGAATTCCTCAACCGCGCGCTCTACAACGAGCTGACCGCGATCAACCAGTACTTCCTGCACGCCAAGATGCTGAAGAACTGGGGGCTGAAGGAACTCGCCGAGCACGAGTACCACGAGTCGATCGATGAAATGAAGCACGCGGACAAGCTGTCCGAGCGCATCCTGTTCCTCGATGCCCTGCCGAACTTCCAGGCACTCGGAAAGCTGCGGATCGGCGAGAACCCGCGCGAACTGCTGGGCTGCGACCTCGCACTCGAATACGAGGCGCTGCCGCTGCTGCGTGAAGCGATCGCCCACTGCGAACAGGTCAGCGATTTCGTCAGCCGCAAGTTGTTTGCCGACATCCTCGAGTCGGAGGAAGAACACATCGACTGGATCGAGACTCAGCTGTCGCTGATGGATCGCATCGGAGACCAGCTGTACCTGCAGTCCAAGATGGAAAGCTGATCGTCGCGCTCAGCGTCGGGTGCGCCGTCGCCCGGTGGTCTCGCCGTCCGCACCGGGCACGCCGCCTATCTGTCGCCATCCGCGGCGCAGGTGACGGAACAGCCACCAGGTGGGCAGGGCGATCGCGAGGGACAGGCTGAGTACCAGCACGAGGGCGAGCAGCGGATAGTGGAAGACCAGCGCAAGGCCGCCGATGGTGGATGCGTCTTCCGTGGCCGAGGCGGCCCAGTTGCTGACGGGTTCCGGCGAGGCATTGAGCATCGCGCGCGTACCGCCCTTCAGGGCATGGCTGGCCAGCGACACGCCCGCGCCCGTTACCAGGGCCCCGGCGCCCAGTTGCCCGTCCACTGACAGTGCCGCGGCGGCGAGAAAGGCGCCGGCAGGCACCCGCAGCAAGGTATGCAGAAGATCCCAGATCGAATCGACGCCTGGAATCTTGTCGGCGAAGAACTCGACCAGCGCCAGTACGCCGGAGACGCCGAGCACCCAGGGCGACTGCGTGACTTCGAGGGCCGCGGGCAATTCCACCCAGCCCATCAGCCCCGCCAGGCCGACTCCGAACACCGTCATGTAGGCGCGGATGCCCGCCAGCCAGGCCAGCACGATGCCGATCGCGAACAGATGGGCGGTCATGCGGCTCTCCAGGAAGTGGTGGCCATGAGACGCGGCGGCGCGTGCAGGAAGCGTCGCGCCACGGGCCCAGTGTAGGCTTCGAGCCCCTTTGCTGCGCCCGATGCCATGAGCCCCACGCCGACTCCACCGCATGCCGCCCGTGCCGGGGTCGGCCTTGTCCTCGCCCTTGTCGTTTTCCTCGCCGCGCTGCTGTTCGGTGCCTGGGGTGTCTGGCAGGCCGCGCGGACGGGGTCGCCACCGCCCTGCGATGCGGGCCGCGCCGGGCAGCTCGAACAGCGCATCGCCACGCTCGAGCGTTCCGACCAGGTCAGCCGCGAGGCCAACACGCGGCTGCAGGGCCTGTTGGCCGAACGCGAGGAGCAGATCGCCGGCCTGCGCGCGGATGTCGACTTCTACGAACGCCTTGTCGGCGCCACCGGCCAGCGTCACGGCCTGAGCGTGCATGCCCTGCGCATGCAGCGCCAGCCGGGCGGGGCCTGGCATTTCTCCGCGGTACTCACCCAGAACGTCGCGCGCGACAGCATCAGCACCGGACGGCTCAGTCTCGCCATCGAAGGCAGCCGCGGCGGTCGGCTGGAGACGCTCGACTGGAGCGCACTGCGTCAGCAGCCGGGCGCCGCAGGCGTCGATTACTCGTTCCGGTATTTCCAGGAAGCCCGCGGCGATGTCTTCCTCCCGGCCGGTTTCACCCCCTCCCGGGTGATCGTCCACCTGCAGCCGCGCGGGGGCGCCGTTGTCGAACGCGAGGTGACCTGGGCCGAGGCGACCGAACCCGCGAGCCCCGTTGCGCCTTGATCCCTCCCGCTTCGGCCCTATGCTGGGTGGATGGAAACGATCGACCTGCCCACCGCCCCGGGTTACCAATCCCTGGAGCGGCCGCTTAACTTCACTTCGTCCGCTGCCGCGAAAGTCCGCGAGCTCATCGCCGAGGAAGGCAACGCGGCGCTCAAGCTGCGCGTCTACATCCAGGGTGGCGGCTGCTCGGGTTTCCAGTACGGCTTCGAATTCGACGAACAGCAGGCCGATGAGGACCTCGCGGTCTATACCGACGGCGTGGGCCTGATCGTCGACCCACTGAGCCTGCAGTACCTGATGGGCGCGGAAGTCGACTACACCGAGAGCCTGCACGGCGCGCAGTTCGTGATCCGTAATCCGAACGCCAAGACCACCTGCGGCTGCGGTTCGTCCTTCTCCGCATGACCACGCGGGCCGACGACGCGCCCTTCGCTTTCGTCGCCTCCGACCCCTGCCAGGCACTGCTCGACCGCGCTGACCACCTCCGTGCCGATGCCGATGCGCTGGCCGCGCTGTGGGCGGGCGCCAGCGTGCTGCTGTTCGACAGCGATGGCCGGGTGGTCGCCGATTCCGCCGGCCAGCCGATCGTGCATCGCGGCGCGCAGATCGGCGATGGACCCGGCACCGCGGTGTTTCTGGGCGTCGATACCGACGCCCGCGGCTGGTTCGCACTGGATGCAGCGCAGGTGGCCGGGGTTCCCGATGGCCGTGTCGACCTGCGCTCCGCCGCGGCGACGTGGCGCGCGCCCGAGCTGTCCGCCTTTGTCACCGGCCGTGCCTTGCAGCAGTGGCGACAACGGCATCGCTACTGCGGCGCCTGTGGCGATGCCGTCCTGTTGCTGCGCGGCGGCTGGCAGGGCACCTGCCGCAGTTGCGCCCTGGAGCACTATCCACGCACCGATCCTGCCGTGATCGTCGCTGTGGTTGATGGCCGCCGCCTGTTGATGGGCCGTCAACGCAGCTGGCCGGAGCGGCGCTATTCGGTGATCGCCGGCTTCGTCGAACCCGGTGAGACGCTGGAGCAGGCCGTGCGCCGCGAAGTGCACGAGGAGACCGGCGTGCACGTGCGCCACTGCCGCTACCTCGCTTCGCAGCCGTGGCCATTTCCCGGTGCATTGATGCTCGGCTTCATCGCGGAGGCCGAACCGGGGGATGCCGTGGCAGGCGATGAGCTGGACGAGGCGCGATGGTTCGAGCGCGACGAGATCGAAGCGGCGCTCGCCGCCGAGCAGGCGGGGCGAGCGGAGGATGGCCCGTTCCTGATGCCCGCACGCATATCGATCGCGCATTGGCTGGTTCGCCAGTGGCTCGCAGGCGCGGCTACGCGCTGAAACGCATCAGCCGGGGGCGAGCCAGGAGAACGGTGCCCAGGGGAGGTTGCGAAGCATGCCGAATGCCAGCACGAACCCGATCCACAGCCGCGCGTCGTACAGCACGCGCGCTACCGCGGGCGACAGCAGCCGGCGTGAGCGGGATTCGTTGAGAACTATCGCGCCCAGGGCTGGCAGGCTCACCAGCACCATCAGGTTCATCGACACCGCGCGGCGCAGATCGCCATGCAGCAGCGCATGCAGCATGCGCGTCAGCCCGCAGCCCGGGCAGTACAGCCCGGTGAACTCGAGGAACAGGCACTTGGGGAATATCGAGCCCGCAGAGCCTGGGTCGAAAAAAGACAAGGCGAGCACTCCGGACAGCAGCCCCGCGGCGACGACTATCGCCGCTCCCCCGCGCACGACTGCCGGCCGCAAATTCATCGCTGCTGCGCTGCCTTGATCTGTTCAAGAAGCTTCAAGGATTCGGGTGTGTTGCCAGCGAATGCCATGAAAATGCTGACGGCCCAGTAAACAATGCCAAGCACCCCTACGCCCGTTGCGACCCAGCACCAGATCTTCGCGTTACGCGAGGCGCGACGCGCCTCAAGTAGACGGCCGTCAGCGATCTCCCGGTTGACCTTGGACGCGAAGACGATGGCGACAATGCCCGGCACGGCACCCACGACGCAGCAAATGCAAAACGTCGCTACGGTCACCACGATCGACCACGCCATGTGCGTCGGGATCGCGTCCGCCGGCGCAGTGCTGGACATCTGGGGCGGTGGCGGCGGTGGCGGTTGGATCGGCGGCGGCATGCTCATGGGAATCCTTCGTCGGTAGCGGTGGGCAGCCTCACGGAGGCCGCGGGGGATGCTAGCAGGCCGCGCCGCTCAGGCCGCATCGCCACGCAGTGCGCGCACCTGCATTTCCAGCATCGGCGCATCCACGAGGCTGCCGTCGAGCGGCGCTGCGGCAACCACATCCACATGTGCGCGGAAACGCCGCGGCAGCCGCATGCGATGCATCGAGCCGTCGCGGCGGCTCCACATACTCGACCACATGCCGCGCAGCGCCATCGGCACTACCGGCACCGGCCGCCGCTCCAGGATTTTCTCCACGCCCGACTTGAACGCCGCGATGTCGCCATCCTTCGTCAATGCGCCTTCGGGAAAGAGGCCGACCACCTCGCCTGCCGCCAGCGCAGCGTCGATCTCGTCGAAGGCGCGCTGCATCAGCGCCGGGTCTTCGCGTGCACCGGCGATCGGGATCGCCTTCGCGGTGCGGAAGATCCACCGCATCACCGGAACATTGAAGATGCGGTAGTACATGACGAAGCGAACCGGCCGCGGAATGCTGCCGGCAAGGATCAGTGCATCCATGTAGCTGACGTGGTTGCAGACGATTAGCGCCGGGCCGTCGTCGGGCACGTGTTCGATGCCGCGCGTGCGCAGGCGGTAGAGGCTGCGCACCAGCAGCCAGCTCAGGAATCGCATCGCGAACTCGGGCACGATGCTGAAGATCCACAGCGTCACCAGTGCGTTGGCTATCGCCAGCGCGAGGAAGATCTGCGGAATCGACCAGCGCAGGTGATGCGCGCCCAGTACGAGGCCCGTCGCCGCCACAATCAGCAGGGCGTTCTGGATGTTCATGCCGGCGATGACGCGCGACATCTCCGCCTTTGGCGAACGGCTCTGGATCAGTGCGAACAGCGGCACCACGAAGATGCCGGCAAACAGCCCGATGCCGGCGAGGTCAAAGGCAATGCGCCAGGCATCGGGCTGGTCGAGGAACGCGCTGACGCCCAGGCCGGTGACAGGCGCGTAGCCGGTTCGCGCGAAATACAGGTGCAGCAGGAATGCGCTGATGCCGAACGCACCGATCGGCACGAGCCCGATCTCCACCGTGCGCGCGGACAGCTTCTCGCAGAGCATCGAACCCACGCCCGTACCGACCGAGAACAGCGCCAGCGCGAACAGGTACAGCTGGCCGTCACCGCCCAGGTTGGCCTCGGCATAGGCCGGCAGTTGCGAAGTCAGCACGGTGCCCACGAACCAGAACCAGGAGACGCCGAGAACCGAATTGCGAACGGCCGGCTGCCGGCGCGTGAGCCGCAGCGCCTTCATCGATTCCGGGATCGGGTTCCAGCCGATGCGAAGCTGCGGTGCATTGGCGCCAGCGACGGGAATGAGGCGGCTTACCAGATGGCCGGTGACGGCGAGCACCACCACCAGCACGCCGGCGACCATCGGCCCGTAGGCGCCCGCGAGCGCGAACACCAGGCCACCCACCAGCATGCCGAGCAGGATCGACACCGACGTGCCCATCTCCACCAGGCCGTTGCCGCCGGTGAGCTCCTCCGGCCTGAGCACCGACGGCAGGATCGAATACTTCACCGGCCCGATCAGCGTCGACTGCACGCCAGTGCAGAACAGGGCGACCAGCAGCACGACAAGGTTCTGCGTGGCGAAGCCGAACGCCGCCACCGCCATGATCGCGATCTCCATCGCCGTGGTGATGCGGATCAGCCGCGACTTCTCCAGTTTCTCCGCGATCTGCCCGGCGAGCGCCGAGAACAGGAAGTAGGGCGCGATGAACAACGCAGGCGCGAGCGTCGCGTACAGCTGCTTGTCTTCCGTGCTCGCGCCCATCCAGAACAGCAGCGCGATGATCGCCTGTCGGTAGACGTTGTCATTGAACGCGCCGAGCGCCTGGGTGAAGAAGAACGGCGAGAACCGGCGCTGTCCAAGCAGCCCGGACTGCGAATGCGGTTTCATCTCACGCGCCATGTGGCGAAGCCTCCCCGAAGACCGCGCGAGCCTAGCAGGCCACGGGACAATCAACGCACCGCGCCTGCGGGCTCCATGAAACAGCGCTCACACCCCCGGATCTAGGCTGCGCTGCGGCGAACGTGCCCGATCAGGAGCTTCCTTCCATGGCAACCAGCAAGACTCCGCGTGGTGGCAAGCCCACGCGCACGAACGGCGGCAGTACGCGGGCCACGGCCGGCAAGGCGGCAAAGGCGGCAGCACGCAATACCGACAGCGGCAGCAGCAAGGGCCCGCGTCGCGGCAGCGGTGACCCGGCCGCCGAGAAGATGGCGCAGACGCAACAGCTGGCGGCCTCGATGCCGGTGAACACGACCAAGGCCAGCGAGTACGCGCGCCGTGATATCGGTATCGCGCCGGAAGGCCAGCATGTCGATCCACCGTCGGATCTGGTCACCGGCAGCACGCTGACCGAGCGCAATGCCAATCCCAAGGCCGGCACCCGCGCGATTCCCGGCGCGAATCCCACGGTGGACCCGCTCGACCGCGTGCGTGTGGATGCCACCGCGCAGCGGCTCACCACCAACCAGGGCGTGCCTGTCGCCGATAACCAGAATTCGCTCAAGGCGGGCCTGCGTGGCCCCGCCCTGCTGAAGGATTTCATCCTCCGCGAGAAGATCACCCACTTCGACCACGAGCGCATTCCCGAGCGCATCGTGCATGCGCGCGGCTCCGCGGCGCATGGCTTCTTCGAATGCTATGCACCGCTCACCGGCATCACCGTGGCCGCGCCGTTCCAGGCCGCAGGCAAGCGCACTCCGGTATTCGTGCGTTTTTCCACGGTGGCCGGCGAGCGCGGCAGCAAGGACACCGCGCGCGACGTGCGCGGTTTCGCCGTGAAGTTCTATACCGAGCAGGGCAACTGGGATCTGGTTGGCAACAACATGCCGGTGTTCTTCATCCAGGACGCGATGAAGTTTCCCGATCTCGTCCATGCGGTGAAGCCGGAACCCCATCATGCGATGCCGCAGGCCGCGAGCGCGCACGACACCTTCTGGGACTTCGTCTCGCTGATGCCCGAGTCCACGCACATGCTGCTGTGGCAGATGAGCGACCGTGCCATTCCGCGCAGCTATCGCACCATGCAGGGCTTTGGCGTGCATACCTTCCGGCTGGTGAACGCCGATGGCGAATCGGTTTTCGTGAAATTCCACTGGACACCCATGCTGGGCACGCATTCGCTGACATGGGACGAGGCGGTCAAGATTTCCGGCGCCGATCCCGACTTCCATCGCCGTGACCTGTGGGAGGCGATCGAATCCGGCGCCTATCCCGAGTACGAACTCGGCCTGCAGATATTCTCCGAGGCCGATGCGGAGAAGTTCAGCTTCGACGTGCTCGACGCCACCAAGCTCATTCCCGAAGAACTCGTGCCCGTGCAGCCGGTGGGGCGGCTGGTGCTGGATCGCAACCCCGACAACTTCTTCGCCGAGACCGAGCAGGTGGCGTTCTGCACCGCGCACGTGGTGCCAGGCATCGACTTCACCAACGATCCGCTGCTGGCAGGGCGCATCCATTCGTATGTCGATACGCAGATCAGCCGGCTCGGCGGCCCGAACTTCCACGAGATTCCGATCAATGCATCGATCGCGCCAGTACACAACAACCAGCGTGATGGCATGCACCGCCAGGCCATCCATCGCGGCCGTGTTTCCTATGAGCCCAACAGCCTCGGCGGCGGTTGTCCGTTCCAGGCTGGCATGGCCGGTTTCGCGAGTTTTCCCGAGCCGGTCAAGGCCGACGAGGTGCGCGGCAAGCCGGAGAAGTTCGCCGAGCACTACAACCAGGCGCGGCTGTTCTTCGACAGCCAGTCGGCGGTTGAGCAGGCGCACATCATTGCGGCGTTCCGCTTCGAGCTGAGCAAGGTGACGGTGCCGGCAATCCGTGAGCGCACGGTGTCGATGCTGGTCAACGTATCGCCGGCGCTGGCGCAGGGTGTGGCCGACGGGCTCGGCATGGATCTGCCGGCGCCGATGCCGCCGGTGCTTGCACGCGCGCCACGCCCGGAAGTGAAGCAGTCGCCGGCACTGTCGCTGCTGGCGCGCCCCGGTGATGGCGGTATCCGCTCGCGCAAGATCGCGCTGGTGGTGGCGAACGGCGTCGATGGCGGCATGGTCAGCGCGCTGCAGGCCGGCCTGCTGGCCGAAGGCGCGGTGCCCCGCCTGGTCGGCATGCGCATTGGCCAGGTTCGCACGGCGGAGGGCGGTGTGCTGGATGCCGATGCCTCGCTGGAGAACGAGCCGGCGTTCCTGTTCGATGCGATCGTGCTGCCCGATGGAGCGGCCGCGGTGGACGCGCTGCTCGCCAACGGCCATTCGCTGGAAGGCCTCAAGGACCAGTACCGCCACTGCAAGACGATTCTCGCGCTGGGCGAATCGCGTCGCCTTGTGGAGGCCGCTGGCCTGCCGGCCACGCTGCCCGACGGTGAGCCCGACCCGGGCCTGCTGCTGCTCGATGGCGCCAGCGCGAAAAAGGCGCTGGCCGTGTTCGTTGCCGCGGTGGCGCAACACCGCCACTGGGCGCGCGAGACCGATCCGCCGCGGGTGTGACCGCCAGCGCCGTGCCGCCTTTCCGCCGCGCCATGCCGTGTGCGGGGGATGCGCGGCATGCCGACCGGCGGCCGGTATGGGACGGCAGGCGCGGCGATGATGGAATGGCGCGCGGGGAGCGCGCCTCACATCACAAGGGGATTCACCGCATGAAAGCGACCACGTTCCAGCGCACGGGCATCGTGCTGCTGCTGATCGGCATTGTGTATGGCATGCACATGGGCATTTCGCAGGACTTCACCTACGCACCGGCGCATGCGCATCTCAACCTCGTGGGTGGCGTGCTGATGTTCGTGGCCGGCCTCTTCTACGCCAGCCGGCCGGACATCCCCGCGCGCGCGGTGACCGTGCATTACGTGTTGCACGCCCCCGGCGCGGTACTGCTCACGGCGGGCATCTACGGTTCGGTCAGTGGCCGGACGTGGGCCGAGCCGGTGGTGGGCACCGGTGCGGTGCTTGTGTTGTTGGCGATGCTGGTGTTCGCTTTCAACGTATTCCGCAGCGAGCGCGCCCGGTAAGCCCGCCCGGTAGCTGCCGCCGCGCGTGCCATGCAAGGCGTGCAGCACAACTCGCAGCGCGCATGACAGGGCAGGCCTGCGCCGCCGGGCGGGATGACTGCCGCAACAAGGGGCAAGCACGCCGAAAAAAGCGGCATCACCGCCATGGTGAACGCGGCAGGTGCCGTGCCCGACGGGGCGCGTGCCCGTGGACGCGCCATTGATGCCGCCGCGTGCGGTGGGGCGCGCGGACAGGAAAGGCGATCGCCATACGGGACAGTGAGCCCGCCCACGCGGGGTGATCCCCCACACTGGGGCATGGCCGCTCCCGGAACCCCGCCCAGTCACCTGCAACTTCCGCCCGGCCCGTGGGCGACGGTGCTCGATGGGCTTTGCGCGCGTTTTCCGGCGATCGCGCGGGCGACGTGGGAGGACCGTTTCGCGCGCGGGCGGGTGCAGGATGCGTCGGGCGTGCCACTGCGCGGCGATGCGACGTATCGCATCGGCATGGAGATCCGTTACTTCCGCGAGGTACCCGACGAGCCGGTGATTCCGTTCGAGGAAACGCTGCTGCACGTCGACGCGGATCTGGTGGTGGCGGACAAGCCGCACTTCCTGCCGGTGACGCCGGCGGGCGAGTACGTGCGCGAGACGTTGCTGGCGCGGCTGGCGCAACGGCTGGGCAACCCGCGGCTGGTGCCGTTGCATCGCATCGACCGTGAAACCGCCGGGCTGGTGCTGTTCTCGGCCAACCCGGCCACACGTGGGGCGTACCAGGCGCTGTTCCGCGAGCGTCGCATCGACAAGACGTATCAGGCACTCGCGCCGCCCCTGCCGGGGCTCGCGTTGCCGCATGTGCACCGCTCGCGCCTTGTAGCGGGCGAGCCCTTCTTCCGGATGCGCGAAGCCGATGGCCCTGCCAACAGCGAGACGCATGTCGACGCCATCGGGCGCGAGGGGCCGATGTGGACCTATGCGCTACGGCCGGTCACCGGGCGCAAGCACCAGCTGCGCGTGCACATGGCCGCGCTCGGTGCACCGATCGCCAACGACCGCCTGTACCCGGTGCTCGATGTGGGCCGCACGGGCGACTACACGCAGCCACTGAAACTGCTCGCGCGCTCCCTGGCATTCGCCGATCCGCTGACTGGCAAAGAGCGGTGTTTCGAGAGCGGCTTGTCGCTGTAGGGGCGCTATTGCCCAGACGCGATGCGCGATGCGCGATGCGCGACATGCCGGCGTGGCTGCGGTCTGCGACGTGTTCCACCCGGGTGATGGTGCGTGCGTTGCGCACCCCGGCCGGCCTCAGGCGGCCAGCTCGCAGGCGGGCTGCTGCGCCGGCTGTCCGAGGTAGCGATCCCGTTTGCGCGGCCGCAGGCGGGTCAGGTCCACTTCCACCAGGCCGTCGATGACATCGCTGAAATCGGGGTCGGTGCCGAAGGCGAGGAAACGCGCGCCGCCGGGTTCGCACAGGTCGGTGTACTGCTTGTAGAGCATCGGCACCTGTGCACCGAGCAGGGCGAGGCGGTCACGCAGGCCGCGAAACGCGGTGTCGGCATCACCCGCGCTGGCGTCGGGCGTGGCATCGACGGTGGGTTTGAAAGGGCGACGCGCGCTGACCTCGTCGCGGCCGCCATGCCAGGCTGCGTAGAAGGCCACCACCTGCTCGCGTGCCGCGGACGGCAGGGTGGCGCTGATCGACACCGGGCCGTAGAGGTAGCGCACCCAGGGTCGCCGCGCGACATAGGCGCCCACGCCCTGCCAGAGGTAGTCCAGGCTGCGGCTTCCCCAATAGTCGGGCACCACGAAGCTGCGCCCCAGTTCAAGCCCGCTCGCCAGGCGCGGCAGCATGCCGGGCGCGTAACGGAACAGCGAGGCGGTATACAGCCCGGCCAGCCCCTGCTCGCCGATCAGCCGCGCACAGTGCGCGACGCGGTAGCCACCGGCGATGCAGGCGGCGTCCGCGTCCCACAGCACGATCTGATCGTAGTCCGCATCGAAACGGTCGATGTCACGCGCCTGGCCGGTGCCTTCACCGACAGCGCGGAACGTGAGTTCGCGCAGCCGGCCGATCTCCTGCATCAGGGGCGAATCGATGCCGGGGCGGCCGACACGGATCTGCTTGCCGTCCAGCGTGCGGCCGAGCAGTTCGAGCGCCTCGATATCCGCGCCTACCTGCGCGGGGTCGGCGGGTGCTGCCAGCGGGGCGGGCCCGGCTTGTACGGTGTCACCCGGTGCGCGCGTGTCGAGCCGTTCAAGCTGCCGGCGTACCGCGTCCGCGGCCCCGCGACGGTCGGCGGGTTCGCAGGCGTCGGTGGCGGCGCCGAAGGCCAGCCGCAGCGGCTGCGAGCGGCGCGCGAACATCTCGCGCGCCAACAGGGCGGTGCCGGCGGGACGGAACAGCAGCGAGGCGCCGTAGAACAGCGCCGAATTGCGGGCGTCGATACGCACCGGCACTACCGGCGCACAGATCGGAAGAGCGTCGT
>SCUY01000218.1 GCA_004322525.1 Lysobacter sp.
ATAGAAGCTAGGCTGTGGCGACCGGTGCATAGAGCCGGTGACGGGTGATATAGGCGGCCACGGCCTCCGGCACCGAGGGCTGCCAGGGGGTGTCGGCCGCGATCGCTGCACGGATGGCGGTGGAGGATTCGGGGCGAGGCGGTTCCAGCGGCAGGACGGCGATGGATCCCGCCGGGCAGCCGAGCAGTTCACGAGGTTCGCGCCAGCGGCCGTGGAGCCCCGCGGCGAGGTGCTCCGGAAGGGACGCAAGCCCGGCCGCATCGAGTGCATGGCCGGGCCGACCGACTGCCAGCACGTGGGCCTGGTCGAACAACTCCTGCCAGCGATGCCAGCGATGCAGCTGCTCCAGCGAATCGGCGCCGATGACCCAGATGATCGGTATGCGCGAGCCCAGTGAAGCCCGCAGCTCCTGCAGCGTGTCGATGCTGTAGGACGGGCCGTCACGACCGAGTTCGCGCGTGTCGATATGCAGGCGCCGGTCTCCCGCAACGACGAGCTCCAGCATGCGTAGCCGGTGCATGCCTGGCGCATGCGTTACCGACTTGTGCGGCGGGTCGGCCGCGGGAACCAGTGATACATCGCAGCCCAGCGTATCGGCCACCGCATGCGCCACCGCCTGATGGCCGCAATGCACCGGATCGAAGGTGCCCCCGTAGGCGACGAACGCGTGCATCGGTCAGCTGGCCGCGAACAACCGGGTCGCGCCCGGCCCGGCGAGTGCGAGCATGAGGCGCTCGAGCGCGATCCAGGCATCACCCTGCAGCCGTCCCTTGGCCATCCGGTCGACCCGCCCCGCCTGCACCAGAAATGCTTCCCAGGCAGCAGGCGAATGCCGCTGCATTGCGCGGCGATACATGGGCTGCTTCGCATCCCAGATGCGCTGCGCCTTGAAAGCCGCCGCGAGGTTTCCGCCACGCGCTTGGACATGCGCGAGCGCCGCGCCGCGATGAAGCTCCATCACGATCATTCCCAGCAGCGCTGGAACTGCTTCGCCTTCCGCATGCAGGCCCGCAAGGATGCGAGGCACGTGCGCCACCTGCGCGTTCATCGCGGCATCCACCAGCCGGAAAACGTCATAGCGCGACGCATCGGCGACCAGCGATTCGAGCGTCGACATGTCGAGTGGATGCAGCGATGCGCGATTGCCGGTTGCGGGAAGCGCCGCGCCGGCGTCCTGCAGCAGCAGAACGAGCTTATCGATCTCCTGCGCCGCCGCCAGCAGGTTCCCTTCGACACGTTCGGCAAGGTGCAGAACGGCATCACGGGCTGGCGCGAAACCGCGCGAACGCAGGCGTCGCTCGATCCACCCCGGCAATTCATGCGGCTTTACCGGCCATGCGACAGCCACCTTGCCGATACGCGCGACCGCCTCGCTCCAGGCACCGCCGTGCTGGCGGCTCCACTCCTGCGCGGTGACCAGCAACACCACATCGGGCGCCGGATTCGCACAGAAGCCTGCTATCAGGGCGCCGCCCTCCTTGCCCGGCTTTCCCGTCGGCAGGCGCAGCTCGACGAGGCGGCGCGAGGCGAACAGGCTCGGCGCATTGAACGTGGCGTACAGCGCATCCCAGTCCGGTTCGCGCTGGCCGGCGTCGGCTTCGAAGACCTCGCGTTCGCCGATGCCATCGCGGCGTGCCGCTGCACGCACGCAATCCGCGGCTTCAAGCACGAGCAGGGGTTCAGCGCCGGCGATCAGGTAGGCCGGCTGCAGCGATGCGGTTTCGAGCTGGCCCGCGAGTTGCTCGGGCGTGAGTTCCATCACCGGTTCAACGGCCGCCCGGATTCCCGGCGGCGGCATCCGCCGGCGACGGCGCGACCGCGGGCTGCGGGATCGGCAGCGGGGCGCTCTTGGCGCCCGATTTGAACACCGCATCGATGCGGCGAAGGATCGATGAAGCCATCTCGCGGCGCAGTTCGCGGGCGAGCACTTCGCGTTCGCCTTCCGTGCCGGTCGCATTGACCGGATTGGAGATGTAGTCGCGTGCCAGCTCGATGGTCTGGCGCGGCACCACGATGCTCCCGTCGGCCCGGCGCAATTCGAAGATCACCGCATAGCGCAGGCTGAATTCCTGCGAGCGTCCGAGTGCATCGACGCTGATCGGCGTATCGCCCCACTGCTCGGTGAGGATGTCGAGCACGGCGCCCTCCGCGCCTTCACGCGCCACCGTCACCCCACCGCGTTCGAGCGTCTGCGCGATCGACTCGGCGAGCGGGCTGTAGCGGTCGACGGACACCACGCGCACCGCGCCGAACTGGCTCGGCAGCGTGATGCGGTCGCGAAGGTGGAAGCCGCAGCCCGACAGGGCCAGGACGAGGATGGCGGGCAGCAGGCGTCGGATCATGCGGGGAGTCTGGACGAGGCGGCCGCGGGCGGCAATAGCGGGCAACGATGCCCCGCCGGCGATACCCGAGCCGTGAGGTCGCGCCTGCCCGCCCGGTCAGGTGGCGACGATGTTGACGATCTTGCCGGGCACGACGATCACCTTGCTCACGCTATGGCCTTCGAGGAATTTCGCTACGCCGGGCTCCGCGAGCGCCGCCGCCTCGACCTCGTCACGCGCGGCGTTCACCGGCGCCTGGATCGTCCCGCGCAGCTTGCCGTTGACCTGCACGGCCAGCGTGATCGCCTCGCGTGCGAGCGCGGCGGGGTCGGCCCGCGGGAACGGAACATCCTCCAGCAGCGTCTCCGGATGACCGAGCGCCTGCCACAGGGCGTGACAGACATGCGGCGTCACCGGGTTCAGCAGCAGCACCATCGTCTGCAGGGCTTCGTGGCGGACCGCGCGGCCCTGGTCGCTCATATCGTTGAACTTCGACACCGCATTGAGCAGTTCCATCAGCGAGGCGATGGCGGTATTGAAGCTGTGGCGGCGGCCGTAGTCGTCGCCCACTTTCTGGATCGCCTCGTGCAGCTGGCGCCGCAGCGCTTTCTGTGCAGAGGTGAGTTGCGCCATATCGACGTCCGGATGGTCAGCCTGCGCGACGTGTGCCATCACCTCGCGCCAGAAGCGGCGCAGGAACCGCGCCATGCCTTCCACGCCCGCCTCGTTCCACTCCAGTGACTGCTCCGGCGGTGCGGCGAACATCGAGAACAGGCGCACCGTGTCGGCGCCGAACTTCGCGACCATGATCTGCGGGTCGACGCCGTTGTTCTTCGACTTCGACATCTTCTCGGTGCCGCCGATACGCACGGGCAGCCCGTCCACCTTGTGATGCGCACCGACGATGCGGCCGTGGTCGGCGCGCTCGATCTCCACATCAGCCGGATTGATCCAGTGCCTCACGACGATCTTCTGCGTCGACGACGACGTCCCCGGCTGCGCCGGCGACGCATCGGTCTTCTCGTCCCGATAAAACGTCTCGGCGATGACCATGCCCTGCGTCAGCAGGTGGGTGGCCGGCTCGTCACTATCGACCAGGCCGGCATCGCGCAGCAGCCGGTGGTAGAAGCGGAAGTAGAGCAGGTGCAGGATCGCGTGCTCGATGCCACCGATGTACTGGTCGACCGGCAGCCAGTACTTCGCGCGCTCGTCCACCTGCGCGGCCGCTCCCGGCGAGCAGTAGCGTGCGTAGTACCAGCTCGACTCCATGAAGGTGTCGAAGGTATCGGTCTCGCGCTCGGCGGCCGCGCCGCACTGCGGACATGCCGTGCTGCGCCACTGGGGATCGGACTTGATCGGCGAGGCGACGCCGCTGAATTCGACGTCCTCCGGCAGCAGCACCGGGAGCTGGTCTTCGGGCACAGGTACCGCGCCGCAGGCCATGCAGTAGATCACCGGGATCGGGCAGCCCCAGTAACGCTGGCGGCTGATGCCCCAGTCCCGCAGGCGGAAGTTGACGCGCCGTCGGCCATGGCCTTCCGCCTCGAACTTCGCTGCCAGGAATTCGAAGGCTTCGCGGTAGTCCATGCCGTCGAGCTCACCCGAATTGACCACCCAGCCCTTCTCTGACCACGCGCCCTCGTCCAGCACCTTCCGTTCGAAGGCGTCGACCACATCGACCGCCATGCGCGTGTCGTAGCTGTCTCCCGCGGCATGTTCGCCGAGCGCGGTGCTCATCGCGTCGTCATGCGCATCGACGTGGCGACCGACCTCCAGCAGGGCTTCCCGGATTCCGTCGGGCACGATGACCATGCGGATCGGCAGGTCGTAGGCACGGGCGAAGGCCCAGTCGCGTTCGTCGTGCCCGGGCACGCCCATCACCGCACCGGTGCCGTAGTT
>SCUY01000007.1 GCA_004322525.1 Lysobacter sp.
TGCTGGATGCTCATCCGCACGCAGGCCGGGGTTGGCGATCGGCAGTTCCTGCGTTCGATGATTCCGCATCACTCCGGCGCGATCCTCATGTGTGGCAAGGCACGGCTGACCGATCCGCGGATCCGCTCGCTCTGCGCCGGAATCATGGAAGGCCAGCGCGCGGAGATCGAGCAGATGAAGGCGCTGCTCGCGGAGCCTCGCTGACCGATGGGGACCGGGGAGGGGCACAGCCTCGCGCCATGGCTGCGGCGAGCGCACCGTGTGCTTGCGCTGATCGTCGGCGTGCAGGCGCTGCTGTGGATGGCGAGCGGCCTGTACATGACCGCGATCTCGATCGATGTCATCCATGGCGACCACCTCGCACATACAACGCATGAATCACTCGACCTGCGCACGCCGGTCGCGTCGCCAAAGCAGTTGGGCATCGCCGACGACGCGCGTGTGAAACTCAAGCGCTGGCAGGGTCGCGAGGTCTATGAGGTCGGCGAAGGGGCCGCCACGCGGCTCGTCGATGCGCGCTCGGGTGTTCGCCTCACTCCGCTGGACCGCCGCGCCGCACGCCAGGTGGCACAGTCGCTGTATCGCGGGAAAGGCGCGGTGGAAGCGGTCAACTGGCTCACGCGTGTACCCGCGGAGGCCGGTGGTCGGCCCGCGCCGCTGTGGCAGGTGCGCTTCGGTGACGCGGTCTCCACAACGCTCTACATCTCGCCGTTTACCGGCGAACGGCTCGCCACGCGGCATACCTGGTGGCGCGCGTTCGACTTGCTGTGGATGCTCCACATCATGGATTACGACACCCGCGAGGACATCAACAACCCGCTGCTGCGCATCGCGGCAGTGTTTGGCCTTGCGTTGGCGCTGGTCGGGCTGGTGCTGGCGGTTCGTATGCTCAGGCGCACCGCATGAAGCCGTGGCTGGCGCGCATGCACCGCACGGTCGGCCTCGTGGTAGGCGTGCAGCTGGTGCTGTGGCTCGCGAGCGGGCTGCTGATGAGCCTGATGGACCCGGCCGCGGTCAACGCGGAACGCTATCGTGCGGGCGGCCCTCCCGTCGCCGTTCCGTGGCCCGTGAATGCGATGGATCCGGGCGAGGCCGCAGTGGCGGCGGCACGGCCGGTGGACAGCCTCAGTCGCACCACGCTGCTCGGCCGCGCCGTCTACAGGTTTGAACACGCCGGCTCGGCCTGGCTTGCCGATGCGATCACCGGAGCGCGGCTCCGCATCAGCGCCGCAGATGCCACGCGCCTGGCCGCCGTGGATTACAACGGCCCCGGGCGCATGGCCTCACCACGCTACCGGGCAAGCGCACCGCGCGAAGCGCGTGACCACGAAGGCCCTCTATGGGAAGTGCGATTCGCCGACGATGCCGGCACCACGCTCTACATCTCCGCAGACGATGGCCGCGTGCTCGAGCGGCGCACCGATGCCTGGCGATTGTTCGACATCGCCTGGATGCTGCACATCATGGATTACCGCACCCGCAGCGACTTCAATCATCCGCTGCTGGTCGGTTCGGCAATCGCCGGTACGTGGATGGCGCTCAGCGGGCTCTGGCTGCTCGGCGCGACCTTTGCACGCGGGCAATGGCGCCCCGCTGCCACCCGGCCGCGCACGGTGATCCAGGTACTCGACAGTGTGGAGGGCACGACGCTGACCGTCCCGGCGCGACTGGGCGAAACAGTCTTCGATGCATTCTCGCGCGCCGGTCGGCCGCTGCCTTCGCAATGCGGCGGCGGCCAGGTCTGCTCCCTGTGCGTGGTACGCGTGCTCGGCGAGGCGCCCGCGGCAACCGCGGGAGATCGCGCTCAACTGGGCGCCGCGCAGCTGGCGGCTGGCGAGCGCTTGGGCTGTTCGTTGACGGTGGTGCCTGACATGTCGGTCGAGGTGGCGCATGCCAGCCAGCTTGCGCAGAGTCGCGAAGCGACGGTGGAGCAGGTGATCGCCATAAGCCCGCACCTGCGCGAAATCCGGCTTCGCCCGCAGAGCGCGCTCGATGGCTGTCAGGCGGGCGACTACGTACTGCTCGACATACCCGCCTACCGGCTGGGCCGCGATTCGCTGGCCTGGAATGACGCACCGCTGCCGGCTTCATTGCAACAACTGCCGGCGTACCTCATCAATGCAGCGCCGGTGCGCCGCGCTTATTCACCGTCGCTGACACCGCGGCTCGCCGATGGTTGCCTGCCGCTTCTGGTCCGGCTCGACACCTCGTCCATGCCACCGCACGTAGGCATCGGCTCCGGATACCTCTTCAGCCTGCGCCAGGGTGATCACATCCGCTTTACCGGCCCTTTTGGCAAGTTCCACCTCTCGGCGGGAGAGCGCGAGAAGATTTTTGTCGGCGGCGGGGCCGGCATGGCACCCCTGCGGGCCATGTTGCGTGAGCGTCTGGAAGCGGGTGGCAGTGAGCGGCTGCACTTCTGGTACGGCGCCAGAGGCCCGGCCGAGGTTCCATACCGGTCCGAGCTGGAGGGGCTGGCCGCTCTGCATGCGCGGTTTGCGTTCCATGTCGTGTATTCGGAGGCTGACAACGGCGTGTCGGGGCCGAGGTGGATCCACGAAGCCTTGCGCGATGGGTTGCTAGCCACCCATCCAGCACTCGACGAATGCGAGTTCTACCTGTGCGGCCCTACGGCCATGTTGCAGGCCACGCTCGCGCTGCTCATGGAGATCGGCGTGTCGCCCGAGCGCATCGCCCTGGACGACTTCAAGACCTGAGCGTCTCCACAGCAGGCCGCAAGCGCGCATCGCATTGCCGGTGGCATGCCAAAAAGAAGGGCACCTTGCGGTGCCCTTCGGTAGAACTCAGCGCGAGCCGAGCAATTCAGTGTGTTCGAAGCCAGGTGCCAACAGCACATGGTGGACCCACACGCCGCCCTGGCCATCGGGCGCTGCCCACGTTTCATCGAAAATACCCTTGCGGATGCGCTGTCCCATCGGCGCATTGCCAGCCATCGTGACCTGGCGTGAAGTCAGGGCTGCTGCTGCGGTTGAATAGCTGTTGTAACTGTCGGTATGCCCGTACTGCGCGACCAGCTGGTCATAGTCATGCTGGTTCGGTGCCGTGCTCGTCGGCGACTGCGAATAGTCCATGCAGGTGTTCTGCGTCGAGCCGTCCTCACTGGTATGGCCCAGCCCCAGGGTATGCCCGAGTTCCTGGCACATCACATGGCGACGCTCGTCCTGGCTCGCGAATGATGACGAGTAGCTGTCATTCATCTTCGACGTGCCCTGTTTGATGTGGCCATTGCTGTCGAGGTTGATCGAGGCCAAGCCAAGCCAGCCGTTCCTGCCATAGGCGGCATTGCACGAGCGCACCTTGCCCACGACCGCCGGGCAGCGCTTGCGCGTACGGCTGGTGTCGTCCATCGATGTCACGCGCATGTCGAGCTTGGTCGACTGCGACCACTGCGACAGCGCGAGCGAAAGCTCGTCGTCCCAATCGGGCGTGTTGCTGTCGATCACCTGCAGCGTGAACGAGGACGTGGTACGGGCCCAGTGATAGTTGTTCCAGGTGTGGGCGGCGAACGCGCTGATGGAAAAAGTCAGCGCGGCGGCTGCGGTGGCCACAGCAAGGCCAAGACGGCGGATCTTCATTGCGAACCTCTAATAGATATGGAAACGAGTGTTCGAGCCGATGTCACAAAAAGAAGGGCACCTCGCTGTGCCCTCCGGTAGAACTCAGAGCAGTTCGGTGTGCTCGTGTCCCGGTGCGAGGTAGACCTCATGCACCCAGATGCCACCCTTGCCGTCCGGAGCGACCCACGTCTCGCTGAAGACGCCCATGCGGACGCGTGAACCCAGCGGCGCGCGGCCGACCATCACCTTCTGCGACGGGCTCAGACGTGCATCCGATGCTGCCGGCACAGCCGACGGCGACAGGTTCGGCGACGTCATCGACGCGCTCTTGTAGGTATCGAGG